>JBDTXF010000134.1:0-7544 GCA_040006355.1 Nocardioidaceae bacterium
CCGCCGGCTGCGCAAGCTCGAGGACATCGCCACCATCACCGGCGGTCAGGTCTTTAGCAAGCACTCCGGCTTCTCCCTGGAGAACATGACCCTCGAGCAGCTCGGCCGGGCCCGCCAGGTCCGGGTGACCGCTGACCGCACGACGATCATCGACGGGGCCGGGTCCGCCGACGCGGTCGCGTTCCGGGTGGCCCAGCTGCGCTCGGAGCAGGAGCGTGCGACCTACGGCATCGACGGTGAGGTGCTCAGCGAGCGGATCGGGTCGCTGTCCGGCAAGGTGGCGGTGATCCGGGTGGGCGCGCCCACCAACGCCGAGCTCACCGAGCTGCAGCACCGCGTCGAGGACGCCCTGTCCGCGACGCGGGCCGCGATGGCCGAGGGCATCGTGGCCGGGGGCGGGGTGGCGCTGATGCATGCCGCACCGGCGCTGGACGACCTGGACGTGCGTGAGGACTACGCCCTCGGGGTGGCCATGGTCCGCCGAGCGCTCAGCGAGCCGACCTACCTGATCGCCACGAACGCCGGCTACAACGGGGCCGAGGTGGTCGACAGGGTCGCTCAGATGGGGGCCGACGAGGGCTTCGACGCGCTGGAGGGCCGCTACGGCAACATGATCGAGATGGGCATCATCGACCCCCTGCGGGTCTGCCGCTCGGCGCTGCAGAACGGCGCTTCGGTGGCGGGTCTGCTGCTGACCACCAACACGCTGATCGCCGAGGAGCAGACGTCGTGGGGTGGCAGTCGTTCGCTGATGACAGAGTTCGGGCCGCTCGACGAGGGTCTGCACCAGCCGTCCCCGGACTCCAGCACCCCGCAGTCCCTCGGTCTCGGGCCCTCGGTCGGATGACCGACGACGTGACCGACGACGTGACCGACGACGTGGCTGGACAGCCCACCGTCCTGCGTCGACTGGACACCGCCGACGCGACGACCCTGGTGCACCTGGTCGAGATGTTCGAGGATCTGCAGACGGTGCTGCGGTGCTGCGAGCGGCTGGTCACCGAGCTCGCGGTCGAGCCCGAGGCGGACGGCGTCGTCGTGGAGGCGGTCTGGACCCTGGCGCTGCTGTCCTACGCCCGGTGCTTCGCCGGCGGGGGCGACGCGCTGAGCGAGCGCGACCTGACCACGGCGCAGCCGACCGGTGACGTGCTGGAGTGGCACAAGGTGATGCTCGCGCTGCGCGAGCACCACGCGAACGCCGTCACCAACCCGAGGGAGCGGTTCTCGGTCGGGGTGGCCCAGGACGGCGACGGCGCTCCCGGGGGAGTCGCGATCACCTCCGCTCGGCAACCGCTCGTCGACGAGGTCACGGTGCGCCAGACCGGTGCGGTCGCCTTCGCCCTCGGTGCGCTGCTCGACGAGCGCATCGAGACACAGCAGGAGAAGGTGTTCCTCCGGGTGAGGAACACCTCCACCGACGACCTGGAGAAGCTCGCCCGGCTCGACGTGGCGCACGCCTAGGCACCTCGATGTACCAACGCCCCACCGGCTTCAAGGCGATGGCCCTGGTCCGAGGGCCGCTGCCGCTGTTCGGGCCCGCGTTCGTCGCCGCGATCGCCTACATCGATCCCGGCAACTTCGCCACGAACATCACCGCGGGGTCTCGGTTCGGCTACCTGCTGGTGTGGGTGGTGGTGGTCGGCAACCTGATGGCGATGCTGATCCAGTACCTGTCGGCGAAGGTGGGCATCGCCACCGGGCGGAGCCTCCCCGAGCTGTGCCGGGAGCACTTCCCCCCGGCGGTCACTCGGGGTCTGTGGCTGCAGGCGGAGCTGATCGCGATGGCCACCGACCTCGCGGAGGTGCTGGGCGGCGCCATCGCCCTGCAGCTGCTCTTCGGCCTGCCCCTGCTGGTCGGCGGGCTGATCACCGCGGCGGTCGCGTTCGCGCTGCTGGGGCTGCAGAGCCGTGGTGCCCGACCCTTCGAGGTGGCGATCGCCGGCATGCTGCTGGTCGTCCTGGTCGGCTTCCTCTACAGCGTCGTGCTGGGCGGGGTGGACGTCGGGGGTGTCACGGCCGGCCTGGAACCCCGCTTCGAGGGCACCGACACCCTGATGCTGGCGACCGGCATGCTGGGCGCGACGATCATGCCGCACGTGATCTACCTGCACGGGGCTCTCACCCAGAACCGCTACGTGCGACGCACCGAGCAGGAGCGGCTCGGGCTGCTGCGCAGCCAGCGGATCGACGTGATGCTGGCGATGAGCCTGGCAGGAGTCGTCAACCTCGCCATGCTGGTCGTCGCGGCCCAGGTGCTGTCCGGGCGCGCGCACCCGGTCACCACCCTGGAGGGCGCGCACGCGGCCCTTGGGGACGTCCTGGGTCCCGCGGCAGCCCTGCTCTTCGCCTTGGCGCTGCTGGCCTCCGGCTTCGCCGCGTCCGGGGTCGGGACGCTGTCCGGACAGGTGGTGATGCAGGGCTTCCTGCGCCGGCGAGTTCCGCTGCTGGTCCGGCGGCTGGTGACGCTGGCCCCGGCCCTCGTCGTGATCGCCGCGGGTGTCGACCCGACGCGCGCCCTGGTGGTCTCACAGGTGCTGCTGTCCTTCGGCATCCCCTTCGCCGTGGTTCCGCTGGTGCTGTTCACCCGTCGTGTGGACGTGATGGGAGCGCTGGTGAACAGTCGCCTCACCACCCTGGTCGCGGGCGCCGTCGCCGCCGTCATCATCGGCCTGAACCTCACGCTGATCGCCCTGACCGTCGCGGGCTGACGCACCCGCCCCCGACACCGTGGGTGCCGGGGGCGGGTGCTGAGTCGCCGGGTCAGCCGGCCGTGAAGTTGGTGGTGTCCTTCGCGATCGACGCCATCGCGCTCAGGTCTGCCGGGCTCTGGAGCAGCCAGTGGCAACCTGGGCGGATGAGGTGCTGGAAGTAGAACACCGCCCGGATGGTGTCGCGGTTGGCCACGAAGTAGGCCTTGACGTCCTTGAGCCACGAGGCACGCCTCGAGTCGGACTGGCTCGCGAACTCGCCGACGACCAGCTTCTTGCCGTGCGCCCGCGCGAACGTCAGGGACGGGTCCATCACGAACTGCAGGGACTGCCACTTGCCTGAGCCCGGCCCGCAGTTGTACCAGTTGTAGGGGTCGGTCCCCACGTTGGTCACATAGGCATCGCCCGGGTACCACTTGGCCGCGTAGTTGCGCGCGCTCGACTTGGTGGCGAACGCCCAGGACGTCATCTGCCAGGTGTACTCGACGTTCCTGACGCCCTGGGCCTTGAAGATGTCCTCGACCCGCCGGAAGGCCGCGATGTAGTCGCTCGCGGTGCCGAAGGAGGTGCTGCCGGATCCCTCGGGCTCATGATGGAAGGCGAACAGGATCGGTCCGGGGCGGGACTTCAGCGTCTGCGCCCACCGGACGATGTTCTTGTACGTCGTGGTGCTGGAGCCTGCGGTGGCCACGGTGTGCCAGCTGACGTTGGGCTTCATGTTGACCATCACGCCCGACGGCGGCTTGCCGCCCATGCTGCCGTAGCCGTGGTAGGCGAGCGGGGCGCCGATGGTCTTGGCGAGGCCGGCGGCGTCACCGTCGGCACCGATGATCATCCGGGGAGCGGCTGCGCCTGCGGTGGTGGGCGTCGCCATCGCGGTCAGGGAGACGGCGGTGACCCCGATCGCGACCTGGAGCAGGCGGCGCGTGAGGCGTCTAGTAGGGGAGGCAGGACTCGTGGTGCGGGCATGCAGGGCAGCCCGGAGGGGGGAGGTGGACAAGGGACTCCTCTTCCGTCGACCGCCTACCGAGTTAGCTGACGGGTTCGGGCGGGAAGATTGGCCCTACGACGTCACGATCGACGTCGACTCACCCCTGGGGAACTGTGGGTCCCCGGTTCTCGCTCACGGGTGTGAGACGGGATTCGGCGGTTGTCGCGCGGGCGCCCGGGGGGGACGACTTGACCGGCGACTGCCGAAGAGTAAAACCTGCCGAAGGGTCCGCGCAAGCGCGTCGGTCGGAGACGTCTGAGCGCCCCTGATGCTGCTGGGACACCAGCGCACCAGAACCTGAGGAGATGTCCGGATACGTCGGAAGAGTCGGTCCTGTCGGTTTTAATGCACCTTTTCAGCTCAGGTGAGCGTGGATCTGCGGACTGACCCGGTCCGCTGCGGCCGGCCGCTGTGGCGCACCTGACGGCGCACCCGCTCCGCGCTGTCTAGTCATCTGCGGTGGCGAGCCGTTCGGCCCTCGTCCTAGAGGCGGTCCACCCACACGCGGGCGACGGCGCCGTTGAGCTGGTCGGCGCTCCTGGCGACCGAGGTGCCGTTGCTGGTGAGCTTGCCACCGATCGAGGCGGGCCGCGTCGGGGCGAACGTGAGGGTCCCGGACGTGCCGGTGACGGCGACCGAGGTCGTGACGGCTGCCGGGTCGTCGTAGGGCCGGACGGCAACGGTGAGGGTGGTGCCGACCCGCGAGCAGGTCGTGGTGTACCAGGTGTCGGGGGTGAGCCTGGCCCTCGAGCGGGCGAACACCTCGCCGTCAGAGCCCTTCACCAGGCAGGAGGGGTAGCCGTGGTCGAGCTGCAGCTTGAAGATCGCGGGGTCGCCGTAGCGTCCGCGCTGCCACACGTTGTCGCCGTTGTCCTCGGACCGACCGGAGGAGACGGCGTCGAGCCGGTAGACGGCGCCGTACTCGAAGTCCGAGTCGCCGGGGGACAGCGCGGTCCCTGCCGTCGGGGTCACGCTCACCACGGCCCGCGGGTAGCCGCCGTCGGGGTCGTACTCGGGGAACCGGACAGCGCGCGGGAGGTCTGCGTCCGGGCCCCTCACCAGCGACGCGGTGCCACCGTCGACCTGCGCCACCGCCACGTCGCTGGACGTGTCGCCGATGACGGAGAACTGCCTCGCGTCGGCGACGACGGTGCCCGTCGCGCCGGCCGCCCGCATCGACAAGGTGCCGACCGGGGTGGTCGCCTGGACCGGCTGCGCACTCAGGGCGAGCGCACCCACGGCCAGCGCGCCCATGGTCAACACCGGACGGGTGCTCGAGAAAGACATGTCAACGAACTCAATTCTTTGCGTTTCGCACCTGGGCTGACCGCGGTTGCGGACGATTGTGGCAGGTGGTCGTTCTCCGGGCCAGCGAGCAGCACCCAGCGCAGCTCACCGTGCTCAGCCGGCCAGCCGCGCGATCAGCCGCATTCCGTCCCGAGAGGCGAACCCCTGAGGTCGCTGGTGACCTGCTCCGGAACTCCAGGGCGGGCCGCAGCGGTACGTCGGCCCCAGCGGTGATGAGGACCCGGTCCGGGGCGAGCTGGTCGTCATGGCGAGCACACCGGACGCGAAGAAGGTCGCCCGCGCCGTCTCCACACCGACCAGCCGCTTGAGGTGGGTGACGTGGCGGCCGCCCTTCACCGCGCACACGGAGCCGTCAGGGGGTCTGCTCCCGCCACCCGGCGTACCGCCAGCCGGAGATGCCGACTCGGGCCACCGTCAGGAGAGCCCGGCGATCTGCTCGAGCGTCCTGCCCTCGTCGCGCAGCGTCTCGGCGCCGACCTGACGTCCGACCAGGGCGCGGATATGGTCGATCGCGTCCCAGTCGTTGGCGTGCATGCCGGCCAGCACCCTGCCGTCCAGGAGCCAGAAGGCGGTGAACGAGCTGGTTCGGCTGCCGCGCAGGACCACCTCGTCGTAGCCGTCCGGGCCGACGCTGCCGACGTACTCCATGCCGAGGTCGTACTGGTCGGTGAAGAAGTAGGGCAGCCGGTCGTACGTCGTGCCGTTGCCCAGCAAGGACAGCGCCGCGGCCCGTCCCTGGCCGATGGCGGTGTCCCAGTGCTCGACGCGGACCCGCCGCCCCAGCACGGGGTGGAAGGCGTTGGCGACGTCCCCGGCAGCGAGCACGTCCGGGTCGGAGGACACCAGGTGCTCGTCGACGAGGATGCCGTTGTCGGTGGCGAGCCCGGCCGCCCGGGCGAGGGACACCCGGGGCTCCACGCCGACTCCGACGACCAGCAGGTCACCGGAGACCGTCGCCCCTCCCTCCAGGCGTACGAGGGCCCGCGGACCGTCCTGCTCGACGGCCGCGATCCTCACCCCGGTCCGAAGGTCGACCTCGTGCGCACGGTGCAGGTCAGCGAAGATGCGGGCGACCTCCGGACCGAGGACACCCAGCAGCGGCAGCGTCTGCGACTCCAGCACGGTCACCTCGACGCCGGCGTCCCGCGCCGCGGACGCCACCTCGAGGCCGATCCAGCCGCCGCCGACCACGACCACCGACCTCCCCTCGGCGAACGACTGCTTGAGCCGGCTGCTGTCCTCGATGGTGCGGAGGTAGGACACCGGCGCCCCCGACCGGTCCGCCTCCGGCAGCCGACGGGGCGACGCCCCCGTGGTCAGCAGGAGCTTGTCGTAGGACTGCTCACCGCCGTCCCAGCGCACGACGTGGGCGGCGGGGTCCAGCGCCGTGACGGTGGTGCCCTGCCGGAGGTCGACGTCGTGGTCGGCGTACCACGCGGCGTCGTGGACGAAGACCGTGGCGAGCTCGTCGTTGTCGAGGAGGTAGCCCTTGGAGAGCGGGGGACGCTCGTAGGGCAGGTGCTGCTCGTCGCCGAGGACGTGCAGGGGTCCGTCGAAGCCGGACTCCCGCAGCTCGGTGACGGCGGTGGCCGCGGCCAGCCCTGCTCCGACGATGACGACGGTGTCGGTCATGGTGCCTCCTGGTGGGGCCCCGCGGGCGCGAGGCGCTCCCCGCAGTCTCGCTCAGCCGACCGGCCGCGTCGACCGAGGCGCTCAGGCGATCCGGGGCAGTCCGGCGCGGTGCGCGGCGAGCGGGACCTCGATCTCCACGACACCGTCGACGTGGAGGGGCACCCCCTCGAGCCCGGCCCGGCGCACCGTTGGCAGCACGGACTCGTTGTCCGGCTGCACCAGGCACACCATCGCCTCGAAGCCCCGGCGCGCGGCGCTCAGCGCCAGCTCGCGCATCAGCCTCGTGCCGACCCCGGTGCCCTGGTAGGCGTCGTCGACGAGCAGCCCTACCTCGACGCGGGAGGTCGAGACCGGGCCGGCACAGCCGTGCCCGACCACCTCTCCGCCCTGCTCCGCGATCAGGCTCCAGCCGTCGGCCGGGACGACGAGCCGGCGGACCATGCGCTCCGGGACGCGGGCCACGGGCACGTGGAAGCGATGCTGCAGAGTCTGGGGGGAGCAGCGGGCGTAGAGGTCGAAGACGGCCTCGACGTCCTCGATGACGGCGTGCCTGGTGCGGACCAGCGAGGTGGTCATCGGGTGGTGGTCCTTCCCTGTCGTGGGTGCGCCTCGATCATGGCCGGGCCAGGTTTCCGGTCGGCCACATCGATGTTTCGCGGACGCGAAGTGTGGGTTCACGTCGTTGCGGGGCCGGTGGCCCTCAGCACGTTCGGGGCCGCACCGGCGAAGGCTTGGTAAAGTCGAGGCAAAAGTGGTGCATGTGCCTGCTGGTGCGTCACACTGGAGGAACAACTGCAGATGCACCACCGTTCGTGAGGCAGCTCGACCTCTCGATCCGCGCAAGACCGCCGGGGAAGGCGTATCTCGACGCCGGATCTAGGAGGCCACGGTGACCACACGAACTG
>JBDTXF010000135.1:0-7531 GCA_040006355.1 Nocardioidaceae bacterium
GAGCGACGAGATCCCGATGCTCACCGGCATCCTGGGCGCCTTCCGCGCCGGGCTGGTGGCGGTGCCGGTCTCCACGATGTTCACCGGTGCAGAGCTCGCCACGGTGATGGCCGACTCCGGCGCCCGCGCCGTGCTGGCCACGGCGGAGTTCGTGGGTGCGGTGAGCCAGGCCGTCGCGGCCGCGCCGGACGTCGACCACGTCGTGCTGGCAGGGGACCCCGGTGAGGAGGGCCTCGAGCTCCCCGAGCACGTGGGGATGCTCACCTGGCAGGACCTCCTGGCGGCCGGCGAGAGGGTCGACCTGCGCGGCACCGCGCCGACCGTGGACGACTCCTGGGCGCTGTGGCTCTACACCTCCGGCACCACCGGGCTGCCGAAGGCCGCCATGCACCGGCACGCCAACATCCGTCACGTCTGCGAGACGTACGCCGCGCAGGTGCTGGGCATCACCCGCGACGACATCACCTTCTCGGTGGCCAAGATGTTCTTCGCCTACGGCATCGGCAACACGGTCTTCTTCCCCCTGTCGGTGGGGGCCGCCACCGTCCTCGAGCCACGACGGCCGACGCCTGACGTCGTGCGCGAGCGCCTCGAGCAGGCCCGGCCGACGCTGTTCTTCGGGGTCCCCACGTCCTACGCCGCGCTGAGCGCGAGCGCGGTCCCGGCCGACGCGTTCGCCAGCGTGAGGATGTGCGCGTCCGCGGGCGAGCCGCTGCCCGCACCGCTCCAGCGCCGGTTCACCGACCGCTTCGGGGTGGAGATCCTCGACGGCATCGGGTCCACCGAGGCGTTGCACATCTTCTTGTCCAACCGGCCCGGCGACATCCACCCGGGCACCACGGGGACGGCCGTGCCCGGCTACGACGTCGAGGTCCGCAGCTCGTCGGGGGGCATCGCCGCCGACGGCGAGCCGGGTGCGCTGCACGTGCGCGGTGAGTCCATCGCGCTCGGCTACTGGCACCGCACCGAGGCCACCCGGCAGGTCTTCGCCGGCGAGTGGCTGGTCACCGGCGACACCTATGTGCGCGACGCGGCGGGCTACTACACCTGCCTCGGGCGCAACAGCGACATGATCAAGGCCGGCGGGATCTGGGTCTCGCCGGCGGAGGTCGAGAGCCGGCTGCTCGAGCACCCCTCGGTGCTCGAGGCGGCGGTCGTCGGGATCCCCGACAAGGACGGCCTCGACAAACCGGTCGCGGTCGTGGTCGTATCCCACGAGGCCGGGACGGACCCGACGGAGGAGGACCTCGTGAGCTGGTGCCGAGACGGACTTGCGCACTTCAAGGCGCCCCGGACGGTGGTCTTCGCCCGTGAGCTGCCGAAGACGGCCACCGGCAAGCTCCAGCGCTTCAAGGTCCGGGACCTGGTGGCCTCGTGAAGACCCACGACGTGGACGTGCTGATCGTCGGTGCCGGCCCGGTCGGTCTCTACGGCGCCTACTACGTCGGGGAGCGCGGGCTGTCCGCGGCCGTCGTGGACTCGCTCAGCGAGGTCGGCGGGCAGGTCACCGCGATGTATCCCGAGAAGCAGATCTACGACGTCGCGGGCTTCCCCTCGGTGTCCGGCCGCGAGCTGGTGCGGGGTCTCGCCGCCCAGGCGTCGCAGAGCGAGCCGACCTATCTTCTCGGCCAGGAGGCCCAGCTCCTCGAGCGACGCGAGGACGGCCGCTTCCTGGTCACCACCACCGCGGCGACGGTGAGTGCGGGGGCGGTGATCGTGACCGGCGGCATCGGCACGTTCAGCCCGCGGGTGCTGCCGGCGGGTGAGGAGTTCCTCGGCCGCGGCCTGGAGTACTTCGTCCCCAGCAGCCACGAGTACGTCGGTCGCGACGTGGTCATCGTCGGGGGCGGGGACAGTGCCATCGACTGGGCCCTGATGCTGGAGCCGCTGGCCAACAGCGTGACCCTCGTGCACCGCCGCGAGGCGTTCAGGGCCCACGCCGGCACGGTGGACAAGGTGCGTGCGATCGACGTGCAGCTGATCACCAACGCCCAGGTCACCGCCCTGGAGGGCGGCACCGTCCTGGAGCGCGCAGTGGTCACGGTCAAGGGCGAGGACGAGCCCCGGGTGCTCGAGTGTCACAAGGTGGTCGCCGCGCTCGGCTTCACCGCCAACCTCGGTCCGCTGCGCGAGTGGGGCCTCGAGCTGCGCGACAACCGACACCTCGTCGTGGACACCGCGATGCGCACCAACCTGCCGGGGGTGTTCGCAGCGGGCGACATCACCGACTACGACGGCAAGGTCCGGCTGATCTCCGTCGGCTTCGGCGAGGTCGCCACCGCGGTGAACAACGCCGCGGTGTTCCTCGACCCGGCGGCCCACATCTTCCCCGGCCACACCAGCAACGAGCCGCACGACGTACCCGTCCCGGCCTAGGAGGAGGACCATCACCCATGCCCTACGTGATCGCCAGCGGCTGCATCGACGTCAACGACAAGGCGTGCGTCGACGAGTGTCCGGTGGACTGCATCTACGAGGGGGAGCGCAAGAGCTACATCCACCCCAAGGAGTGCATCGACTGCGGCGCCTGCGAGCCGGTCTGCCCGGTCGACGCGATCACCCAGGACCGCCGGGTGGCCGACGGCGACGAGGCGTTCGTCGAGGACAACCGGGCGTTCTTCACCGAGGTGCTGCCCGGTCGTGACGCCCCGCTCGGCACCCCCGGGAGCGCGGCGAAGGTCGGTGACCTCGGCGTCGACACCGCGCTGGTCACCGGCTGGTCCGCCTGATGCTGGACGGGCAGCTGCTCGTCGACGCCCACGTGCACGTCCCCGTGCTCGGGTCGCTCGCGCCCGCCTGGCTGGACTGGGCCCGAGACTTCGGCCCCGAGGGCATCCTGGAGGACCTCTGGGACGGCGACGGGGTGCCCCGCCCGGACCGGTTGGACGCCCTGTTCGAGGAGCAGGGGGTCGACCACGCCCTGCTGTTCTGCGAGTACAGCCCCCGGGTCACCGGCTACCAGCGGTTCGATGACCTGCTCCCGATCGTCGAGCACAACCCGACGCGGTTCCGCCCGGTGGCCAACGTCAACCCGCACCTGCACTACCCGATCGCCGAGGAGGTGCGACGCCAGCTCGACCTGGGCGCCGCCGCCCTCAAGCTGCACCCGGTGCACGGGGGGTTCCGCTGTGACAACGCCGGCCTCTACCCGGCCTACCAGGTCCTCGTCGAGCGGCGGGTGCCCCTGGTCGTGCACTGCGGCACCAGCACCTTCCCGGGGTCGATGAACGAGCTGGCGGACCCGGCGTACCTGCTGCCGGTCGTGCGGGACTTCCCGACCCTCGACGTGGTGCTGGCCCACGGTGGACGCGGCTGGTGGTACGACGCCGCGGCCCACCTGGCGCTGTCCACCCCGACGGTGTGGATCGAGCTGTCCGGGCTGCCGCCCAAGCGGCTGCCGGAGTACTACCACCGCTTCGACCTCGGACGCCTCGCGCGCCGGTGGATCTTCGCGACGGACTGGCCCGGCGTGCCCGGCACCGCGGTCAACGCCCGGGCCGTCGCAGGGCTCGGACTCGACGGCGACGTCGTCGCAGCGGTGCTGGGCGGCAACGCGCTGCGGGTCTACTCGGGGCTGGGGCCGGATCGCCCGGTGGTCAGTCCCGCAGGGCGTATGTGAGCACCAGGTTGCCGGCCGAGGTCCGCTCGGCACTGTGCTGCACGAGCCTGGTGACCGGGTCGCCCGGCTCGAAGAGGTGCCGTCCGGAGCCGGCCACCACCGGGTGCACCATCAGCGTCAGGCTGTCCATCAGCCCCGCGAAGAACAGCTGGCGGACCAGCGAGATGCTCGCGCACACGGCGATCTCGCCGCCCTCCTCGTGCTTGAGCGCGGTCACGAACTCCGTCAGCTCGCCCTCGATCAGCTGTGAGCCCTGCCAGTCGAGGTCACCGGACAGGGTGCGGGACGCCACGTGCTTCGGCACCGGGTTGATGAACGCACCGAAGGGGTCCGCGGTCCCTGCCGCCGGCCAGTACTGCGACCACTCCTGGTAGCCGGTGCGGCCCAGCAGCACGGTGTCCACCCGCTCGATCATCGCGTTCAGGCCGGCGCCCAGCTCGTCGTCGAAGCTGTCGAACTGCCACAGGTGCGGTGCCTCGACGACTCCGTCGAGGGAGCAGAACAGGCCGGCGGTCAGTGCGCGCATCGGGACTCCAGGTGGTGGGTGGCGGTCCAGGGAGGATCGCATGCAGGTGGACCGGCCGGCGGGGGAGGACTCATCGGCTAGCGTCGCAGGCATGACGACTGCGAACGACCTGCTGATCGACGGCTTCGACCGGGTCCGGGAGACCGTCGGGTCCGCGGTCCAGGGGCTCGACGAGGACCGGCTCGGCTTCCGTCCCGATGCCGACGCGAACTCCATCGCCTGGCTCGTCTGGCACCTCACCCGGGTCCAGGACGACCACGTCGCCGGCGTCGCCGGCGGCGAGCAGATCTGGACCGTCGGCGGCTGGGTGGAGCGGTTCCGGCTGCCCTTCGACGTGTCCGCGATCGGCTTCGGCCAGAGCTCGCAGGAGGTCGGCCGGGTCCGCGCCACCGCTGAGATGCTGGCCGGCTACCAGGACGCCGTGCACAGCGCGACGGTCGACTACCTGTCGACGCTGGGCGACGAGGACTACCCCAGGGTCGTCGACGAGCGGTGGGACCCGCCGGTGACCCTGGCGGTCCGGCTGCTGAGCGTCCTCAACGACACCACCCAGCATGCGGGCCAGGCGTCCTACGTCCGAGGGCTCGTGGACCGGCGGGGCTGAGCCCGGCCAGCTCGCGGGTGCGGCTCTCCCGGTCCGTGACGTGGTGGGCCCGCTCGGGGGAGACCACCTGGCACACCCAGTCCCAGTGCAAGGTGACCGGGTCGCCGACCTCCGGGGCCTCGATCAGCGAGCTGCCCCCCGCGGACCATCGGGCACGCTCGGCGGCCGGCTTGGTCTCGGCAAGGACGCCGCCGTCCCAGACGAGCCGACGACAGACCACGTCGACCTCCTCGCCGTCGACGGCGACCACAACCCCGACCCGGATCCGGCAGCGGTCCAGCACGCTCACCGCGGGGCCTGGCGGGCGGCCGGAGCGCAGCATCGCGGCCCAGGGGTAGACCTCGAAGACCTGGAAGCTGTGGTGCGCCGCCGCGCGGGTCACCGCTCCCCGCCAGCTCCCGCCGACCTGGCCGCGGAAGCGCTCCTCGAGCCGGCGGACGAGGTGCGCGGGGTCCACCTCCTCGAGCAGCTCGCTGCCCACCCAGTAGGCATCCACCACGGCGACGTCGAGCGGGTCGCTGATCCCGGCCGACTCGGCGAGCACCTCGAAGTAGCTCCACGCACCCTCGAACCCGCGGGCCCGCGTGGCGATGTCGTCGGTCGCCGCGCCGTCGAGCAGCGCGCGGGCACCCGGCGGGCCGCAGTAGCCCAGCTCGTTGGGTGGGTAGGCGTACTGCGCGAACCGGCGAGCCCCCTCAGCGGACACCGTCAGCAGATCCGGGGCAGCTGCTCGCCGATGGGCAGGTCCACCACCCGGGTCCCGCCCAGGCCGGTGCGGGCGACCACCATGCGCGGGTGCTCCGGGACGCAGGTGCCGATCCGGCGGGCACCCCGGCCGAGCGGGTGGGCGTGCATCGCGGCGAGCGCCTCCTCGGCGCCGTCGGCGGCGACGATCGCCAGCAGCTTGCCCTCGTTGGCGACCTGCAGCGGGTCGAGCCCCAGCAGGCCGCACGCGTCGCGCACGTCAGCCGGGACCGGCAGGTCCCGCTCGACGAGCTCGATGCCCACCACGGAGGCCTTCGCGATCTCGTTGAGCGTGGCCGCGACCCCACCTCGGGTCGGGTCCCGGAGGACGTGCACGTCGACGCCGGTGGTCAACAGGTCGGCGACCAGCCCGAGCAGCGGCGCGGTGTCGCTCTCGATGGTGGTGCCGAACTCCAGGCCCTCGCGGCAGCTCATCACGGCGATGCCGTGCACGCCGATGTCACCGCTGATGATCACCACGTCCCCCGGCTCCGCGCGCCGGGGACCGATCTCGACCCCGGCCGCGACGACCCCGATGCCCGCGGTGTTGAGGTAGACGCCGTCCCCGCTGCCGCTGTCCACCACCTTGGTGTCCCCGGTGACCAGCTGCACGCCGGCCACCTCGGCCGCCTTGCCGACCGCGGTGGCCACCCGGCCGATGTCGGAGAGCGCGGTGCCCTCGGACAGGATGAAGGCCGTCGAGAGGAACAGCGGCGTGGCGCCCGACATCGCGAGGTCGTTGACGGTGCCGTTCACCGCGAGGTCGCCGATCGAGCCGCCGGGGAAGAACATCGGCCGGACCACGAAGGAGTCCGTCGAGAAGGCAAGCCTGGCGCCGCCGCCCAGACCCGGGAACGACAGCACGGCGGAGTCGCCGAGCTCCGCGGCGGCCGCGCCGCCGAACGCCGGGAGGAACAGCTGCTCGACCAGCTCACCCGACATCGCGCCGCCCCCGCCGTGCCCCATCACGATCGTCGGGGTGTCGCGCAGCGGCACCGGGCAGACCCAGCCCTCGAAGTCCAGGTCGTCGCTCATCGGGCCTCCACCAGGTCGAGGCGGCGGTAGAGGTAGTAGGCCGCGCAGGCACCCTCCGAGGACACCATCGTCGCCCCGAGCGGGTTGCGGGGCGTGCACTCCTTCCCGAATGCCGAGCACTCGTGCGGCTTGATCAGACCCTGCAGCACCTCACCCGAGCGGCACAGCGCGGACTCCTCGGTGTGGATGTCGGACACCGCGAAGCGCTGCTCGGCGTCGAAGTCGGCGTAGCGCTCGGAGAGCCTCCAGCCGCTGTCCGGGATCATCCCGATCCCCCGCCAGGTGCGGTCGGTCACCTCGAAGACGTCCGCCAGCATCGCCATCGCCGGCTCGTTGCCCTCCGCGGTGACCGCCCTCGCGTAGGCGTTCTCGAGCTCGTGGCGACCCTCCTCGAGCTGGGTCACGGTCCGGCGGATCCCCTCCAGGATGTCCAGCGGCTCGAAGCCGGTCACGACGATGGGGACGCCGTACCTCTCTGCGAGCGGTGGGTACTGCGCCGTCCCCATCACGCTGCACACGTGCCCGGCGGCGAGGAAGCCCTGCACCCGGCAGACCGGCGACTCCATGATGGCCGCGACGGCCGGCGGCACCAGCACGTGGGAGACCAGCAGCGAGAAGTTGGTGATCGCGAGCCGCTTCGCCTGGTAGACCGTCATCGCGTTGGCCGGGGCCGTGGTCTCGAAGCCGATCCCGAAGAACACCACCTGCTTGTCGGGGTTCGCCCGCGCGATCTTGAGCGCGTCGAGCGGCGAGTAGACGACCCGCACGTCCCCCCCGGCGCTCTTGATGGCGAACAGGTCCTTCGACGAGCCGGGGACCCGCAGCATGTCGCCGAACGAGCAGAAGATCACCCCCGGCTGCTCGGCGATCGCGAGCGCCTTGTCGATGATCTCCAGCGGCGTCACGCAGACCGGGCACCCGGGTCCGTGGATCATCTCCACGCCCTCCGGCAGCAGCTGGTCGATGCCGTGCCGGATGATCGAGTGGGTCTGGCCGCCGCAGA
>JBDTXF010000136.1:0-7528 GCA_040006355.1 Nocardioidaceae bacterium
AGGTCACGGACCAGTGCCGCTCCGGTGCCGTCGGCGGTGTCCACGGCGCTCATCGCCCAGGCGTCGACCGCGGCGATGGCAGCGGGCGCGTCGAGGTCGTCCGCCAGCGCTGCTCGTACGTCGTGCGCGAGAGCCTCTGCCTGGTCCCGGCTGGTGCCGCCGACCGCCGCCCGCCAGGAGTCGAGGCGGGTCCGTGCCGCGGCGAGGTCCGTCTCCGTCCACTCCCAGCTCGAGCGGTAGTGGTGGGCCATGATCGCCAGCCGGACCGCCATCGGGTCCTCGCCGGCCTCGCGCAGCCGGGACACCAGGACCAGGTTGCCCTTGGACTTCGACATCTTCTCGCCCTCGTAGGCGACCATCCCGGCGTGCACGTAGGCGCGGGCGAACCTCAGCCCGTCGTAGGCGGCTTGGGCGTGGGAGGCGCTCATCTCGTGGTGCGGGAAGGCCAGGTCGCTGCCTCCGCCCTGCACGTCGAACTCGCGGCCGAGGTAGCGCAGCGCGATCGAGGAGCACTCGATGTGCCAGCCGGGCCGGCCGCGGCCGAGGGCGGTGTCCCAGGCCGGCTCGCCGGGCCGCTCGGCCTGCCAGACCAGGCAGTCGAGCGGGTGCTTCTTGCCGGGGCGGTCGGGGTCCCCGCCCCGCTGGGGGAACACCTCGAGCATCTGCGCCTCGTCGAGCCCGGAGACCTGGCCGAACCGCTCGTCGGCGTGCACGTCGAAGTAGAGGTCCTGGTCCACCTCGTAGACGTGACCGCGGGCCTGGAGCAGCTCGATCAGCTTGACGTCGAGAGGGATCGACTCGACGGCGCCGATGTAGTCGTCGGGCGCGAGCACCCGCAGCGCGGTCATGTCCTCTCGGAACAGCTCGGTCTCCCGCTCCGCGAGCTCCGCCCAGCCCACGCCGGTGGCGGTGGCCCGCTCGAGCAGCGGGTCGTCCACGTCGGTGACGTTCTGGGTGTAGTGAACGTCATGGCCCGCGTCGCGCCAGGCCCGGTTGAGCAGGTCGAAGCCGATGTAGGTGGCGGCGTGGCCGATGTGCGTGGCGTCGTACGGCGTGATGCCGCAGACGTACAAGCGGGCGCCGCCGGAGGGGTCGGTGACCTGCACGGAGCCGGTGACAGTGTCGTGGACGCGCACGGCTCCGGCCGGCCCGAGGTCGAGCCGGGGCACCACAGGGCTCGTCCACGCACGCATGACGGGAGCCTATCGGGCGCGCTCTAGAAGGCCGGCCACGGGATCGACGGTCGGCCGCCGGACGGCTGCGGCATCACGCCTCGGCGCAGCAGCTGCTCGCAGCGACCCAGCGTGGCCGCGACCTCCTGGGGGAGGACCAGCTCGCGCAGGGTGGTGGCGAGCTCGCCGTCCCAGGTGCCCAGCTGCTCGGCGAGCGCACGCACGGCGGTGGCGTCATCGGGGTCCAGGTGCCGGTGGGCCCATCCCCACAGCACGGTTCTCAGCTTGTTGTCGAGGTTGAACGACAGCCCGTGGTCGACACCGTGGCGGTGCCCGTCGCTCATCGCCAGCACGTGGCCGCCCTTGCGGTCGGCGTTGTTGACCACCGCGTCGAAGACGGCCATCCGGCGCAGGGCGTCGCTGTCCTCGTGCACCAGCGACACTGGCCGGTCGTCGTTGTCGTAGGCGTCCAGGACGTGGAGGTAGCCCTCCGGCATCGCCCCCTCGGGCACCAGGTCGACCGGGTCCTGTCCGGGATCGGGCTCACGCCAGGCCTGCACCATCCCGATGCCGGCCAGGGCGCCGCCGCGCAGCACGGTCGGCGGCACCACCTCCCAACCGAGCGCCTGCGAGACGAGGTACGCCGCCACCTCCCGTCCCGCGAGCGTGCCGTCGGGGAAGTCCCAGAGCGGGCGCTCCCCCGCGACCGGCTTGTAGACGCACTCGATGCTCACTCCGTCGAGCGTCGTGGTGGCATAGAAGGTGGCGTTCGAGGCCGGCATGATCCGCCCCTGGATCTCGATGACGCCACGGTTCAGCAGGTCGTGGTCGTCCACCCGGTCGCCGGGCTCGGCGCTGCCCGCGGACGAGGTCATGCCTCGGGGGCGGCCGTGGTGCGGCGGAAGCCGTTGAGGCGCGGGCAGAGGTGGCCGGCGGGGTCCAGGGGGCTCCCACAGAACGGGCAGGGCTCGCGCCCGGCGCCGACGACGGCCTGCGCCCGCTTGCTGAAGGCGCGCGCCAGGCCGGCCGGGAGCCGGACGACGAGCACCTCGTCGGGCTCGGCCTCCTCGATCTCGGCCTCCGGGGTGCCTGGCTCGTCGACGACCTCGTCGGTGAAGGGGAAGACCTCGACCACGATGCGCTCGTCGGCGGAGTCCCACGACAGCGTCATCGTGCCGGCCCGGAACTCCTCGACGATGGGCTGCTCGAGGGGAGCGTTGTCCTCCAGCGACACCGGCGGGATCGCCGGGATGGTGGCGTCCAGCTCGGGAGCGCTGATCAGCTCGTCGAGCAGCTCGTCGATGCGCTCGGCGAGGACGGAGACCTGCTGCTTCTCCAGGGCCACGCTCGTCACGCGTGGTCCGGTGCGAGCCTGCAGGAAGAACGTGCGCTGGCCGGGCGGGCCGACCGTGCCCGCGACGAACCGCTCGGGCGGGTCGAAGCTGTGGATCACCGATGCCATGACGTCGAGCCTAGGCCGTCGCACCAGAGGCGGGACCGGCACCGCCGCCGACGGCGGCGTCGCTGCTCACCTTGCGGCTGCGGGACTTCTTCGCGGGGGGCTTCAGGTGGGACAGGTCCCCCGCCGAGGTGTTCATGGTGACCACGAAGGGTCGCCCCGGGGTGTAGCGCACCACCGAGAGCGAGGCCGGGTCGACCATGATCCGCTGGAAGGCGTCGAGGTGGATGCCGAGGGCGTCCGCGAGGATCGCCTTGATCACGTCACCGTGGCTGACCGCGACCCAGACCGCGTGGGGTCCGTGCTCGGCCTCGACCAGAGCGTCCCAGCGGCGGACCGCAGAGACCGCGCGCGAGGACATCGCCGCCATCGACTCACCCTCGGGGAACACCGCCGCCGAGGGGTTCGCCTGGACGGTCGTCCACATCGGCTCCTTGACCAGCGTCTTGAGCTCCCGACCGGTCCAGGAGCCGTAGTCGCACTCGAGCAGGCCACGCTCGGCGCGCACCCGCGGAGGCGTCTCCTGCTGACGGACGATCTCCCTCGCGGTCTCGCGGCAGCGCTCGAGTGGGCTGGAGACGACCGCGGCGAGGGGAACCCCGGAGAGCCGGCCGGCGGCCACCCTGGCCTGGTCCAGACCGTGCTCGTCGAGGTGCACGCCCTTGCTGCGACCGGCGAGCACGCCGGTGACGTTCGCGGTGGTCCGCCCGTGGCGGGCGAGGATCAGGGTTGCCATGGGGCGACCCTAGCGACACGTACCCTGAGGCCCATGATCGTCGACAGCGCGCTCTACCGCGCAGGTGTTCGTGTGCAGGTCGAGTGCGACAAGAACGACTTGACCGCCGTACGCGACCAGGCGACGGGTGTCGAGGACTTCGTCTGGGTGGGCCTGCACCAGCCCTCCGCCGACGAGCTCGACGGGGTCGCGAAGGTCTTCGCGCTGCACCCGCTGGCCGTCGAGGACGCGCTCAAGGCCCACCAGCGGCCCAAGCTCGAGCGCTACTCCGACGGGCTCTTCCTGGTCCTGAAGACCCTCTGGTACGTCGACGAGGACGACGCCGTGGAGACCGGGGAGATCAACCTGTTCGTGGGTCGCAACTACATCGTCAGCGTTCGACACGGTGAGGGCGGCGAGCTGCACCAGGCCCGGATGGACCTCGAGCAACGCACGTCGGTGCTCGGCCACGGCCCGTCCGCGGTGGTCTACGCGATCTGCGACCACGTCGTCGACGAGTACGAGATCGTCGCGAACTCCCTGACCGAGGACGTGGACGAGGTCGAGACCTCGGTCTTCTCCCCGAACCGCACCCAGGACTCCCAACGCATCTACGTGCTCAAGCGCGCGCTCGCCGAGGTGCGCCGGGCGGTGAATCCGCTGCGCGAGCCGATGAAGCGCTTCGCGACCGGGTCGGTGCCGCTGGTGACCCAGGAGGCGGCGCCGTTCTTCCGTGACGTCACCGACCACCTCCTGCGGGTCTCGGAGGGCATCGAGACCCTGGACACCCTGCTGTCCACCGCGTTCGACGCGCACCTGGCGCAGATCTCCGTCCAGCAGAACGAGGACATGCGGAAGATCTCCGCCTGGGTGGCCATCGCGGCCGTCGGGACGCTGGTCGCCGGGGTCTACGGGATGAACTTCGTCAACATCCCGGAGCTCGGCTGGCACTACGGCTACTTCTACGCGCTCGGGCTGATGGTCGCAGCCGCGTTGGTCCTCTACCGGTTCTTCAAGAAGTCCGGCTGGCTCTGACCGGTCAGGTCGCCGACATCACGCCTGTGCCCAGGAGCACCAGGAGCACGACCCCGACCGCGAGGCGGTAGGGGACGAACCTCGCGATCGAGTGACCGGCGACGAACTTGAGCAGCCAGGCCACCGAGGCGTAGGCGACCACGAAGCTCACCAGGGTCCCGACGAGGGTCTGCCCGAGGCCGATGTCACCCCCCAGGGCGTCCTTCAGCTCGAAGATCCCGGCTGCGAGCAGCGCCGGGATGGACAGGAAGAACGACAGCCTCGTCGCGGCGACCCGGTCCAGGCCCAGCAGCAGGCCCGCCGAGATCGTCGCGCCGGAGCGCGAGACACCGGGCACCAGGGCGATGCACTGCACGACCCCGACGACGAGGGCGTCCTTGAGCGTGAGGTCCTTCTCATGGCGTGCCTGGCGGGCGCGCCGCTCGGCGTACACCATCACTGCGGACCACGCGATCAGCGCCACCGCGACCACCCACAGGGAGCGGAGGTCGTTCTTGATCACGTCCTTGAGCGCGAGGCCGATGATGCCGATCGGGACCGAGCCCAAGATGACGTACCAGCCCATCCGGTGGTCCAGCGTCCCCCGCAGCTCCGGCTTGACGAGTCCGCCGAACCACGCCACCACGATCCGCCAGATGTCCCGGGCGAAGTAGACGATGACGGCGAGGATCGCACCCATCTGGATCACGGCGGTGAAGCCGGTGACGCTCGGGTCGGTGGTGGAGAGCCCGAGCAGCTTCTCGCCGATGGTGAGGTGCCCCGTGCTGGAGACCGGGAGGAACTCGGTGAGCCCCTCGACGACTCCGAGAACGGCTGCCTGGATGTAGTCCATGTGGTCTTCGCTGGTCTTCCTGCTGGTCGGAACGGCCCGGCCCAGACTACGGGGACAAAGATGACCGCAACCTGACAATGGACGTGCACGTCGCGGGCTGTGACGCACGCGACGGCGGGGCGGGCGGGCCCCGGGGTGTCGGTCTCGCTAGCGTGACCCCATGCAGCAGCGCTCCCTCGGCCGGACCGGACTGAAGGTCTCCCGGCTCGGACTCGGCACGCTCACCTGGGGGCGGGACACCGACGAGCACGAGGCCCGCGACCAGCTGGTCGCCTTCACCGAGGCCGGCGGCACGCTCGTCGACACCGCGGCGGGCTACGGCGACGGCGCGTCCGAGGAGCTGATCGGGTCGCTGATCGGCGACGTCGTACGCCGTGACGAGCTGGTGCTCGCGACCAAGGCGGGCATCGGTCGCAGTCGGGGGGCGCGCCAGACCAACACCTCGCGCGGCTACCTGATCCCGACGCTGGACGCGTCGCTGCGGCGGCTGGGAGTGGACCACGTGGACCTGTGGCAGGTGCACACCTGGGCCGACGAGGTCCCCCTGGAGGAGACGCTCAGCGCGCTGGACTTCGCGGTGAGCACCGGCCGGGCGGCCTACGTCGGGGTGTCGAACTACACCGGTTGGCAGAGCGCGCAGGCCGCGACGTGGCAGCGGGCGGTGCCGGGCCGCGCGCCGCTGGCCTCCACCCAGGTGGAGTACTCCCTGGTCAACCGGAGGATCGAGGCGGAGGTGCTCCCTGCGGCCGCCGCGCTGGGGCTGGGCGTGCTGCCCTGGTCGCCGCTCGGTCGTGGGGTGCTGACCGGAAAGTACCGTCGCGGGACGCCGGCGGACTCCCGCGCCGCCTCTCCGCACTTCGCCAGCTTCGTCGGCAGCTACCTCGACGAGCGGACCGCACGCGTCGTCGAGGCGGTGGCCCGCGCCGCGGAGGGACTCGACTGGTCGCCGCTCGAGGTCGCGCTCACCTGGGTGCGGGACCGGCCCGGCGTCACGGCGCCGATCGTGGGTGCCCGCACGGCCGCGCAGCTGCGCGGCTCGCTGACCGTCGAGGACTTCGAGCTGCCCCCCGAGATCATCGCCGCGCTCGACGACGTGTCGGCGGGCACCGCGCCGTAGGCCGCGCTGTGGGTCGGATGGGGCTGACGTCGTGGGCCGGACATGTCACGATGGGGGCAATGTCTCGAGCCGCACTTGTCACGCCGTCCCAGCGCCGTGCCCTCAGACCGGGCGTCGAGCTCGAGTTCGAGCGGCTGACCCTCTCCCGCGAGCTGTCCCGCAGCGCCGTCACCCGGCTCCTCGTGGACCGCGCCGAGCACGGCGGCTGGGAGCTCGACCGGCTCCGCCTCACCCCCGACGGCACCCGGCGTGTGGTCCTGCGTCGCACGATCATCCGGCAGCGGGCGACGCACATCCTCTGAGCGTCAGGCCCGGTCGAGGAACCTGTCGAAGACCCGGGCCCCGAACTCCAGCGCATCGGTCGGCACCCGCTCGTCGACCCCGTGGAAGAGTGCGGTGAAGTCCAGGTCGCCAGGCAGCCGCAGCGGGGCGAACCCGAAGCAGCGGATCCCCAGCTTGGCCCAGTGCTTGGCGTCGGTGCCGCCCGACATCAGGTACGGCGCCACGACGGCGTCCGGGTCCTCGGCCAGCAGCGCGGCGGTCATCGCGTCGACCAGGTCGCCGTCGAAGGTGGTCTCGAGGCCATTCTGGCGGCTGACGTAGTCGATGTCGATCCGGTCCCCGACCAGCTCCGCCAGGGTGTCGAAGAACTCGTCCTCGAAGCCGGGGAGGAACCGTCCGTCGACGTGTGCCGTCGCCTCCCCCGGCACCACGTTGACCTTGTAGCCGGCGTTCAGCATCGTCGGGTTGGTGGTGTGTCTGATGACGGCGCCGAGCATCCTGGACGCAGGGCCGAACTCCTCGATCAGCGCCTCGGCGTTCTCGGGCGTCGCCTCGGTTCCGGCGAGCTCGCCGATGGAGGACAGCAGCACCTGCATGGACGGGGTGAGGCGGACCGGCCATTCGTGGGCGCCGATCCTGGCCACGGCCGCGCTCAGCGCGGTGACCGCGTTGTCGGGGTGTCGCATCGACCCGTGACCCGCGTTGCCCTTCGCGGTCAGCCGCATCCAGGCCATCCCCTTCTCAGCGGCCTCGATGAGGTAGACCCGGCGCCCCCGGACGGTGGCGCTCCAGCCGCCGACCTCGCCGACGCCCTCGGTGCCGCCCTCGAACAGCTCGGGGCGCTTGAGCACGATCTGCTCGGCGCCATCATGGCCACCGGCCTCCTCGTCCGCGGTGAAGCAGAGCACCGTGGGCC
>JBDTXF010000137.1:0-7460 GCA_040006355.1 Nocardioidaceae bacterium
GTTCGTGTGGCGCCGGATGCCCGAGCTGACCGGCCACAGCCTCGAGGACATCGAGAAGCACCTGCACGACGAGAAGTTCACGCCGGCGGACTTCCGGAACGCCTGACCGGTCTCATCGCCGTGGGTGTCGGGCCCTGCGGACCTGCAGGGTGAGCACCACACCCAGCGGCCACAGAGCCTCGGCACCGGCGACCACCCGCTCGCTGAGGCCGAGCAGGTCACCGTCACCGAGCTGGGTCGAGAACCACCCGAGCAGCACGGCGAGGCCCCCGGTGGCCAGCAGGCCGACCCTCCTCGACGGCAGACCGGACACCGCGGGCCACAGGGCCAGGGCGAGGAAGCTCGCGGTCGCCGCCGGGAAGTGCCCGGACGAGGGCTGCGGGAACGCGGCCACGAGCGCCGCGGTGACCCCGCCCGCCGCGAGCACCACCCGGCCGAGAGGTCGCGCCTCGACCAGGCCGGCCGCTGTCGCGACGTGGCATCCGCCGAGGACGACGAGGCCACCGGTCATCACCCAGGGGTCGTGGGCGCCGTGCGCCGCGAGTGCGCTGATCGTGTCGCGGACCGGGTCGTAGGCTGCCGGCTGCCGGGCGGCGCCGACCGTCCAGGCGCCGACCAGGGCGACCGGTGCCAGGGCGGAGGAGGCGAGCGTCCAGCCGCGCATCAGAACCGCCTCCCGAGCCGGAGCCGCAGCGGCCGGCCGTCCGGGTCGTAGGTGACGTGGTAGAGCGCGGTGGCCCACACCTTGGTGGCCCCGTGGACCTCACCGGCGTCGAGCGGTCGCAGCCGTCCCGGCGGCCGGGGCCCCGACCGGCCGCCGTCGTGCCACCGCTGCAGGGCCTGCGCCGACCGGGCGAAGGAGTCGAACGCCACCGCCGGCTCGAGCAGGCCGTCGTCGGTCGTCTCGAGGTGCTCGTGCGACAGCTGGAGACGGAGCTCGCGCGCATAGCCCGGGTGGCAGACCACCGCCGACACCTCCGAGTCGTGGGTCCACGACCGGCGGTTGAAGTTGTCCGAGCCCACCGACGCCCAGGTGTCGTCGACGACGCAGACCTTGGCGTGCACGTAGACCGGCACACCGGCGTGGTTCTCGGGGCCGTAGAACGCCACCTGTCCCGGTGCGGCCTCCCGGAGCAGGTTGATCGCCTGCTGGCGCCCGACCAGGTTCGGGGGCAGGCTGACCCGGCCGTCCTGGTCGGGGTGGTGGGGCAGCACCGCGACCATCCTCAGGTCCGGACGCTTGCGGAGCGCATCGGCGATGGTCTCCGCGATCCGCCGCGACCAGAGGTACTGGTCCTCGACGTAGATCAGCTCGCGGGCCAGCCCGATCGCCTTCATGTAGCCACGGGCCACGCTCCGCTCGCCGTCCGGGGCGAACCCGTAGCCCCCGACGCGGCTGGGATAGGTCCGCAGCACCTGCACCGGGTGCTCCCCGGTCGGCTCGGGGTCCGGCAGCTGCGCCGGCAGCGCGGTCAGCCGGTGGGGCTCGTCCTGGCGGATCCGGTCGGCCAGCCAGCGCAGCGGGCTCCGGCTGAGCGGCTGGGGGTCCTCCCAGCGCTCGCGGAAGGTGGTCTCCACGTCGCCGACGGCCGGGCCGGTGACCATCAGCTGCACGTCGTGCCACGGCGGCCGGTCGCCGTACACCGCGGCCATCGGCTGCTTCTGGGGGTCACCGTGGTGCTCGGCGTCGTCCCGGCGGCTGTGGCACAGGTCGATCCCGCCGACGAAGGCGACGTCGCACTCCGGTCGCCCGGGGTGGCGGAGGACCACGAACTTCTGGTGGTGCGAGCCGCCCGGCCGCACTCGCATGTCGAGGGCGCACTCGCCCCCGGCCCGGTTGACCTCCTTGCCCAGCCGTCTGTTCTCCGCCGCCGAGAAGGACAGCCTGTCCAAGTGCGAGCGCCACACCAGCCCGCGCACGTCGACCCCTCGCTCCGCGGCTCGGCACAGGACCCGACCGATCTCGCTGTCCCGGTCCCCGAGCAGCCGCTCGTCGGGGTCGCCGCGCCAGTCCACGAACATGAGCAGGTCGCCGGGACGCATGTCCGCGACCCGGGCCGCGAGCTCACCGAAGTACGTCGAGCCGTGCACCAGCGGCCGCACCAGGTTGCCCTCGGACCAGGCCCGCCCGTCCCCGTGGCGGGAGTCGAGCCGGGTGCCCGGGTTGCCGCGCTCCTCGGCACTGAGGTACCAGTCCTCGGGGCTCACGCCGGGTGCCGCCGCGCGCCCGGCCTCACGACGCCTCGCGAACGCGTCCGCCGGCCCGGGTGGACAGCACGCACCACACGGCCTTGCCCTGCTCGGTGGGACGGGTCCCCCACCGGGTCGCGAGCGCCGCCACGATCTGCAGCCCACGACCGTGCTCGTCGTCGTCCTGGGGCCGGAGCTTGCGCGGCTGGTAGGTCGCGCGGTCGCGGACCTCGATCAGGACCTCCGCACCCTCGAGGCGCATCCGGAGGTCGACGGGTCCGCGGCCGTGCAGCAGCGCGTTGGTGACCAGCTCGCTGGTGGCCAGCGCGGCGTCCAGCACCAGCGACTCGGGCAGGTCGCGCTCGCGCAGGTAGGCCCGGACCAGCCGGCGCGCCTCACTCACCGCGGACCCGTCCGTCCCGAGCCGCCGTGACAGCGACTCGTCCTCGGACGGCGGGTCCACCCGGGCCACCAGGATGGCCACGTCGTCGTCCGGGCCGTCCGGCAGCATCGCCGCGACCAGCTCCTCCGGCACGCCGTCCACCGGACCGGTCAGGTCCGCGACGTGCTGGGCGAGGGTCTTGATGCCCAGCTCGAGGTCCTGCCCCCTGCGCTCGACCAGCCCGTCGGTGTAGAGCACCACCCGGGTGTTCGAGGAGAGGGCCACCTCGTGCTGGTGGAGGGTGACGGCGCCGATCCCCAACGGTGGGTTCTCCTCGCCGCCGATGATCAGGCACGAGCCGCCGGGCGTGGTCACGATGGGTGGCAGGTGCCCGGCGTTGGCGAACCGCAGGACCTGGTCGGCCGGGTCGAAGACGGCATAGATGCAGGTGACGATCTGGTCCTCGCCGAGGTCGCGGACCAGGTCGTCGAGCGACTCGAGCAGGTCGGCGGGCGGGAGGTCGAGCCGGGCGTAGGCACGCACCGCGGAGCGCAGCTGCCCCATCACCGCCGCGGCCCGGACCCCGCGTCCCATCACGTCGCCGACCACCAGCGCGGTGCGGCCGCCGGCGAGCTCGATCACGTCGTGCCAGTCGCCGCCGACCTGGGTGCCCTCGACGCCGGCCCGGTAGTAGGTGGCCACCTCGAGGTGCTCGAGGACGTAGCCGGACTGCGGCAGCAGGCTGCGCTGGAGCTCGTCGGCGATGGAGTGCTCCCGGGCGGCGGCCTCGGCGTTCGCGGCGGCCGCGGCGAGCGCCTCCTCGGCCGCACGGCGCTGGGTGATGTCCTGGACCGAGCCCCGCAGGGCCACGCGGTCCCCCTGCTCGTCGAGGACCACCTCGCCGAACACCGCCACGAGCAAGGTGTCCCCGCCGGGCTGCACCACGCGGGTCTCGAAGTCGAACCCGGACACCTCCGCGGAGTCCAGGACGGCCTGCACCCGCTCCCGGTCGTCGGGGTGGATGAGATGCCCGACCACGTCGTGGTGGCTCATCGCCTCGAGCTCGTCGCGCTCCCGGCCCACGATGCGCAGGAACTCCTCCGACGCGTCGACCTTCCCGGTGACCAGGTCGATCTCCCAGCTGCCGACCCGGGCCAGCCGCTGCGCCTGGTTGAGCAGGGACCGGCTGCGCTCCAGGTGGCGGCGGGTGCGCCGGGCCCGGTCGAGCTCGAGGTTGGCGCGGACCCGCGCCGTGAGCTCGCGGGCGGTGAACGGCTTGACGAGGTAGTCGTCCGCACCGGCGTCGAGGCCCTGCAGGGTGCCCTCCTCACCGGCGCGGGCCGAGAGCATCACGACGGGCACCCCGATCGTGAGCGGGTCGGACTGCAGGGCCGCCAGCAGCCCGAAGCCGTCCAGCCGCGGCATCATCACGTCGGTCAGCACCAGGTCGGGCTGCACCTCGCGGGCCGTCGCCAGGCCCTCGACGCCGTCGACGGCGGTCACGACGGCATAGTCGGCCGACAGCAGCCCGGCGACGTAGTCCCGGATGTCGGCGTTGTCCTCGACCACCAGGATCCGCGGCCGGGTCTGGTCCGGGCCGCTCCCCAGCGCCTGCGCGGAACCGTCGACCCGGCCGTCGTCCCGCTCGTCGATCCGCTGGTGATCTCGCTGGTCTATCCGCTGCCCGTTCCACTGGCCCGTCCATTGGGCGGTCTCGGAGAGGAACCCCTCGGCGACCGCCTCGACGGTGGCCGACCGGACCGGCCGTGGCTCGGCGGCCTGCTGGTGCGCGACCTGGTCGGCGGACAGGTGCGCGCGGCCGTAAGGAACGCTGACCGTGAAGGTGCTGCCCTCGCCCGGCGTGCTGGTCGCGATCACCCCGCCACCGTGCAGCGCCACCAGCTCGGAGACCAGCGCGAGGCCGATGCCGGACCCCTCGTGGCTGCGGGAGCGCGCGCCGCCGACCCGGTGGAAGCGCTCGAACAGGTGCGGCATCTCGGGTGCGGGGATCCCGGTCCCGGTGTCGGCCACCCACAGCTCGGCCCCCGCCGCGGTCGTGCGCAGTCCGAGGGTGACCCCGCCCTCGAAGGTGAACTTCAGCGCGTTCGAGAGCAGGTTGAGGACCACCTTGGCCCACAGGTCGCGGTCGACGTAGACCGGCTCCGGCAACGGATCGCAATCCAGGGTCAGCCCGAGGCCCAGCCGCTCGGCGGCGGTCTCGAACATGCTGCCCAGCTCGCGGGTGTACTGCGCGAGGTCGACCGGCTCGAAGCGGGCCTCGACCCGGCCCGACTCCAGCCGGGAGAAGTCCAGGAGGGTGTTCACCAGCTTGAGCAGCCGCTGGCCGCTGCGCGCGATGACCTCGACCCGGTCGCGCTGACGGCCCGGCAGCGGCACCGCCTCGTCGCCCAGGGCGTCCTCGGCAGGCCCGAGCAGCAGCGTGAGCGGAGTCCGGAACTCGTGGCTGACGTTGGTGAAGAAGTCGGTCTTGGCCTGGTCGAGCTCGGCGAGCGTCTCGGCGCGCGCCCTCTCGAACTCATAGGCCCGGGCGTCGGTGAGGCTGGCCGCGAGCTGGCCCGCCACCAGGTCGCAGAAGTCCCGGTAGCCCTGGTCCAGGGGACGGTGGCGGTTCAGCCCGAACACCTGGAACCCGTAGGGCGCCGCCTCGATGCTCGACGCCAGCGGGACCACGAGGGCGTCGCTCGGCGGCCGGTCCCAGGCGCCGGTGGGCAGGTCCTCGAAGCGGTCGCCCAGGTCCGCGACGTGGACGGTCTCGCCCCCGAGTGCGCGCGCCGAGGGCCACCGAGGGTCGTCGACCGCCAGGGTGGGCGGAGCAGCCGGGTGAGGACCGTCGAACCCGGTGGAGCCGGCCAGCCGGGCGGTGCCCGCGCCGTCCTCGAAGAGGTAGACCAGCGAGAACGGCAGGTCCTCGCGGCTGCGCGCGAGCTCCGCGCACGCCGAGCCGATCGTCTCCTCCTCGCCGACGTGCGAGGTGCGCCGCGCGCCCAGGTCGCGCATCGTCTGCATCCGGCGGTGACCGATCACCTCCTCGGTGTCCTCGCTGACCACGCACAGCAGACCGGCGATCGCCCCGTCGTCGTCGTACAACGGGCTGTAGGAGAACGTGTGGTAGGTCTCCTCGGGGTAGCCGTTGCGCTCCAGGAAGAGCAGCAGCGACTCGTCCCAGGTCGACTCCCCGGCGCCCATCACCGCCTGGACCCGCGGCAGGATGTCGTCCCAGATCTCCGACCAGACCACCGAGGACGGCTTGCCCAGCGCCCAGGGGTACTTCGCCCCCAGGGTGTCGCGGCGGTACTTCTCGTTGCAGAAGAAGGTCAGCTCGGGACCCCAGCACATCCACATCGAGAACCGAGAGGTCAGCACCACGCGCACCACCGACTCCAGGCTCTGCGGCCACTGCTCGGGAGGTCCCAGGGGCGTGGTCGACCAGTCGACCGCGAGGAGGTCGTGACCGACCTCGCCGCTGCGCTGCAACATCTCCCGCACGGAGACCCCTTCACCAAGGACGCAGACCAGCGCCGGCCCTGAGCTCCGGCGACACCACGCGAGAGTCTAGGACGTGGAGGGGCGGCCGGGGGACGAGTCCGCCGATGCGGTCGGCCGACCGCTCGGGTGACGGGTGGTCGCCAACGCGACCACGAGCTCGAGCACCGTGCGCGGGTCGTCGAGCCCCTCGCCGTAGACCTCGCGCAGCTGGCCCATCCGGTAGCGCACCGTCTGGGCGTGCACGTGCAGCTCCGCGGCGACCGCGTCGCGCCGTCCCTGGTGGAGCAGCCAGGACCGCAGGGTCTCGGCGAGCCGCTCGGCTGCGGCGGGCTTGAGGTCCCCCAGCGGCGCGAGCACCGAGGCCCGGAGGTCGGCGAGCGCCTCGGGGTCCGCGCCGAGCACCAGCTCGGCCAGGTGCTCGTCACTGTCGACGGCGCGGCCACCGGCGCGGTCCGGGTCCGCGGCCTCGGCCAGCGCGACGGTCCGCACGGCTCGCACGTACGACGACCGCGCCAGCGTCCACGACCGCGCCGGGCCCACCACCGCGGAGCGGCCGCGGAGCACCTTGAGCAGCCGCGCGCGGTCCCGGCCCTCCATGTCGGGCACCAGGATCAAGGAGAGCTGCTCGGCGTCCTCGGCGTCCAGCCCCGGGAGGTCCTCGCCGACCTGCAGGACCGCAGGCCCGAGCAGCGAGACGGCGCCCCGCACCTGGGCGGCCGGCAGCAGCACCGCGGTGAGGGTGCGCGGTGGGGGCCAGTCGGCACGCTCCGCGCTCGCGGCCAGCACGTCGGCACTGGCCCCCGAGACCAGGTGCTGCCCGAGCCGCTCGAGGTAGCGCTCGCGGACCCGGCCGCTGGTGGACAGCTCGTCGGTGTGGCCGGCGACGCTGGCCGCCGACAGCTCGTCGATGTAGGCGAAGACCAGCTCCGCGAACTGCGCCATCGTGCCGGCCTCCACGCCCGCCTCGCCGGCCGCCGCCGCCAGCTCGCGCCAGGCCACCCTGGCGCCGACCCGGTAGGCCGCCAGCAGCGCGTCCATCGAGCGCCCGCTGCGCGCCTCACCCCGGCCGAGGGCGTAGGCGCCCTCGAGGGTGGGGCCGAGCGGCGTGCTGGGGTCGGAGTCGCCGCGGCTGCCGGAGGCCAGCTTGAGGAAGCCGCCGAGCGCCATCTGGACGGCCGCTTCGATGTTGTCGCCCATCGAGCCCCGCAGCGCACCCACATAGCTCGGCACCTCGAGGGTCACCGCCGCGACGGTCTGGGTGGCCACCGCGGGCAGCCGGTCCCGCAGCGCCTGGACCACCTGCTCGTCGATGTGCAGCTGCGCCACGCCCCGGACGGTGGGACTCGTCACATCGTCGGCCATCTTCTATGCCCTCCGAACA
>JBDTXF010000138.1:0-7448 GCA_040006355.1 Nocardioidaceae bacterium
CATCCGGCCGTGCCCACAGGGCTTCTGGTCGTTGTCCGCGTGCTCGAGATCCTCGTTGGTCGCGGCCACCCCGTCGGACTCGTGGAGGACGGTCATGAGGCGCTCCCGGCTGTCTCGGTGCCCTGCTCGGCCGCTGCGTGGTCGCCGACCGTGTGGGCGGCCGCCCACTGCACGGAGCGGACGATGGTGGTGTAGCCGGTGCACCGGCAGATCTGACCGGAGATCGCCTCGCGGATGGTCTGCTCGCTGGGGTCCGGGTCCCGGTCGAGCAGCGCCCGCGCGGTCATCAGCATGCCCGGTGTGCAGAACCCGCACTGGAGGCCGTGGCACTGGATGAAGCCCTCCTGGACCGGGTCGAGGACCCCGTCCTGCTCGAGCCCCTCGACGGTGCGGACCTCACGGCCACCGGCCATCGCCGCCAGGACGGTGCAGGTCTTGACCGGCTCGCCGTCCATCCACGCGACACAGGTGCCGCAGTTGCTGGTGTCGCAGCCCCAGTGCGTCCCGGTCAGCCCGAGCTCGTCGCGCAGGAAGTGCACCAGGAGCATCCGGCCCTCGATCTCGCGGGTCACCGGCTCCCCGTTGACGCTCATCGACACCTGCATGTCATTGGCTCCTGTCCCGGTTGCCCAGTGAGTCATCGGGTGGTGCGTCGCCCTTGACGCCCGCCTCGATCCGCTCGACGGCCCGGCGCAGGGTGCGCCGGGTCAGCTCGTCGGCGAGGTGTCGCTTGTAGTCCGCGGTGCCGCGGTTGTCGGTCTTCGGGGAGCAGCTCTCCGCCGCGATCGCGCCCGCGGCCGCATAGAGCTCCTCGGACGGCTCCTGTCCCCTGAGCGCGTCCGAGATCGCCGGGATCCCGGTGGTGTTCGGCCCGACGGCGGCCAGGCCGACCCGGGCGTCGGAGATCGTCGGGCCGACCATCCAGACCGCGGCGCCCACGGAGGTCACCGCCCAGTCACCCGCGCGTCGCTCGACCTTGGCGTAGGCGCTCGAGCCGTTCGGCCGGACCGGGATCCGGACCTCGACGAGCATCTCCCCGTGCTCGACCGCGGTCTCGTAGGGTCCGCGGTGGAAGTCCTCCATGCTCACCACCCGCTCACCGGACGCGCTGCGGATCACGCAGGACGCGTTCAGCGTGGTGCAGACCGCGGACAGGTCCTCGGACGGGTCCGCCTGGCACAGCGAGCCGCCGATGGTGCCGCGGTTGCGGACCACCGGGTCGGCGATCACCGCCTCGGCGTCGGCGAAGATCGGGAACAGGGCCGCCAGCTCCGCGGACTCGAGCAGCTCCCGGTGCCGGGTCATCGCCCCGATCCGCACCTCTCCCACCCCGACGCGCACGTAGCCGAGCTCGTCGTGGAGGTCGTTGATGTCGATGACGTACTCGAGGTTGGCCAGGCGGAGCTTCATCATCGGGATCAGGCTGTGGCCGCCGGCGACGAGGCGGGCCTCCTCCCCGAGCCGGTCGAGCAGCCCGATGGCGTGCTCGACGCTGGTGGCGCGCTCGTACTCGAACGGCGCCGGTACCTGCATGGCGTGCTCCTCGCAGCGGTGGGTCCACCGGTGACGGCGGTCACGCCACCATCGACCCCGCGGCGTACGCCGTCAACAGCCACCTAAGCACTTCGTTGATTCGGGCAGCCGGCTAGACGACGCCGGCCAGCATCGCGGCCATCAGGTCGGCCAGGATCAGCTCGGCAGCGGTGGCGGCACGGGGACGCGAGGAGCCCGGGTCGCGGGCCAGCCGGACCGCGGCCACCAGGGCGACACAGACCAGGGCGGCCACCAGAACCCCGGTCAGCACCCCCCGGTGCACCGACATCGCAGGACGGGCGCCCATCCCGTCGTGGGCCATCCCGCCCGGCACGAGCATCACGATCATCGCCGCGCAGCACACCCCGAGGGCGACGTACGACGCGCGAGGCCCGGGCCGGACGGCGCGCGCCACGCACCAGAGGACCCCGACGGCGAAGAGCGCGAGGCCCGCGACCGCCAGCCAGTCCGGCAGCGTGAGGACCAGCATCCCGGCCATCGCCGCGAAGCACAGCGCGTGCCAGGCGAGCAGGTCACGGGGGTGACCGGGAGGGGTCATCCGGCGAGCATCGACCCCCGGGCCCGTGCGGTCAACGGCGACCTCAGTGTTTGCTTGCCTCGTCCTTCGGGTCGGTCTCCTCCTCGAAGTCGACCTTCTTCAGCTGCTTGCGGAAGCTCAGCCACAGCAGCACGGTGGCCACCGCGAGGGCGATGAACATCCAGAAGCCGAGCCAGCCGGGCTTCACGTCGGCGGGGTTCGGCGCCTTCTCGACCAGCGGCAGCACGACCGCACCGACCAACCACAAGGTGTTCATGCGTCCAGTCTCTCAACCCGCTCGCGAACACCTGCGAACAGGTCGTCCTCGGGCATCTCGGAGTCGACCAGGCTGGTCACCAGCTCGAAGTCCTCGGTGGGCCAGACCTCGCGCTGCAGCTCCAGCGGGATCGCGAAGAACGGACCGTCGGGGTCGATCTGGGTGGCGTGGGCCATCAGTGCCTGGTCACGGACCCCGAAGTACTCCCCGCAGGGCACCCGGGTGGTGATCCGGGCGTCGTGCGCCGGGTCGGGCTTCCACTGCTCGAGCCGCTCGGCCCACGGCGACTCCAGCCCGAGCGCGGTCATCGCGTCATGCAGCGCCTGGGTGCGCGGGCGGTTGAAGCCGTGCTGGTAGTAGAGCTTGAGCGGCTGCCAGGGCTCCCCGGCGTCGGGATACCTGGTCGGGTCCGAGGCCGCCTCGAACGCGACGACCGAGACGCGGTGGCACGCGATGTGGTCCGGGTGCGGGTAGCCGCCGTTCTCGTCGTAGGTCGTGACCACGTGCGGCTTGAAGCTGCGGATCAGGCGCACCAGCGGCTCGGCGGCCTCCTCGACCGGCACCAGGCCGAAGCAGCCCTCGGGCAGCGGGGGCTTGGGGTCCCCCTCGGGCCACCCCGAGTCGACGAAGCCGAGCCAGTCCTGAGTCACCCCGAGGATGTCGCGGGCCGCCGCCATCTCGCGGCGACGGATCTCGGTCATGTTGGCCAGCACGTCGGGCCGCTCCATCTTGGGGTTCAAGATGGAGCCGCGCTCGCCACCGGTGCAGGTGACCACGTGCACGTCGACGCCCTCGGCGACGTACTTGGCTGTGCTGGCGGCACCCTTGCTCGACTCGTCGTCGGGGTGCGCATGGACGTGCATCAGGCGAAGCATGCTCCCAATCCTAGGTTGCCTAGGATGGGGTCGTGACCGCCACCGACCTGACCGCGAGGTACGGCGCGCCCTCGCGCGCCCGTCGGCCGGTCGTGATCGTGACGGCCGTCGCGCTGCTCGTCGCCGGCGCCGTCTGGGTGGTCTGGGTGGTCGGCTTCCACAACCGCCCCGACGTCTCCTCGCAGCTCGCGGCCTACGACGTGCGCAGCGAGCACGCGGCCACGGCCACCTGGACCGTCGTACGCCGTGACGCCGATGTGCAGGCGTCCTGCCTGCTCCAGGCGGTGGCCGCGGACCACGCCGTGGTCGGAGAGCTCAGCGTCGCGGTGACCAGCGGCCCGACGACCGCGACGCGGACCTCCACGGTCCGCACCGAGCGCCGCGCGACCAGCGTCCAGCTCCTCGGCTGCACCACCCCGGACCGCCCTGCGCGGCACTGAGCGCGCCCGCAGGATTGGGGTGGCCGCCCCGTCGTTGTTAGACTCGTGCACTTGCCTCGAACGGCCGGCGCGGTCCCTACGCACGCTGCCCGGCCTCCCGACACACCACAGGAGCTCCACCGTGACCCAGGCCAGCAGCGACCAGACGACCATCTGGCTGACCCAGGACGCCTTCACCAAGCTGCGGGGGGAGCTGGACAACCTCAAGGGTCCCGTGCGCAGCGAGATCGTCGCGCGGATCAGCGCGGCCCGCGACGAGGGCGACCTGAAGGAGAACGGCGGCTACCACGCCGCTCGCGAGGAGCAGGGCAAGACCGAGGCACGCATCCGTCAGCTCGAGGACATGCTGCGGCGCGCGGAGGTCGGGGAGACCCCGGCCGACGACGGCGTCGTGGAGCCCGGCATGAAGGTGACCTACAAGTTCGCCGGCGACTCCGACGACGAGGCCGAGACCTTCCTGCTCGGCGCCCGCGAGATGGAGGACGACACGCTCAAGGTCTACTCCCCGCAGAGCCCCCTCGGCTCGGCCATCATCGGCAAGACCAAGGGCGCCAAGGTCTCCTACGAGGCACCCAACGGCAAGACGCTCGAGGTCGAGATCGTCGACGCCGTCCCCTTCACCGGCTGACCGCCCTCGCCGGCCCCCTGCTCCTGCCCTGCCCTGCCCTGCCCTGCCCCGGGACGGCTACCAGGGCTGCTGCTGGCTGATCGGGTAGCCACAGCCGCTGAGGTGCTCCAGCACCCGCTCGGCGTGCTGCGGGCCGCGGGTCTCCACCTGGAGCTGCACCTCGACCTCGTCGAGGTGCAGCTGGGCCGAGGTGCGCTCGTGCACCACGTCGAGGACGTTGGCCTGCACCGAGGCGAGCTCGTTGAGCAGCTCGGCGAGGCCCCCCGGGACATCGGGGATGCGGGCCTTGAAGTAGAGGTAGCGACCCGCGGCGGCGAGCCCGCTGCGGATCACCCGCATCAGCAGCAGCGGGTCGACGTTGCCGCCCGAGAGCACCACGACCGCCGGGGTCTCGAAGGCCCGCGGCTCGTCGAGCATCGCGGCCACCGCCGCCGCCCCGGCCGGCTCCACGACCAGCTTGGCCCGCTCGAGCAGCATCAGCAGGGCGCGGGACAGCGACTCCTCGCTGACCGTGACGAACCCGTCGACGTGCTGCTGGACCGCCTTGAAGGGCACCTCGCCGGGCCGTCCGACCGCGATGCCGTCGGCGATGGTCGCCATCGAGGACAGTGCGACCGGGTGGCCCTGCGCGATCGAGTCGACGTACGCCGCGGCACCCGCGGCCTGCACACCGACCACCCGGGCCTCGGGCCGGATCGCCTTGACGGCCGTCGCGATGCCCGCCAGGAATCCGCCGCCGCCGCAGGGCACCAGCACCGTCTTGACCTCAGGACACTGCTCGACGATCTCCAGGCCGCAGGTGCCCTGCCCGGTGACGATGTCGATGTGGTCGAACGGGTGGATCAGCACCGCTCCGGTCTTCGCCGAGAACGCCCGGGCCTCGACCAGTGCCTCGTCGATGCTCACCCCGTGCGACCGCACCTCGGCGCCGTACCCGCGGGTGGCGTTCTCCTTGGGGATCGCGGCCCCCTCGGGCATGAACACGGTGGCCTTGATGCCCAGCATCTGGGCCGCCAGCGCGACACCCTGCGCGTGGTTGCCGGCGCTCGCCGCGACCACGCCGAGCGCCTTCTCCTCGGCCGAGAGCCGGCACATCCGCAGGTAGGCGCCGCGGATCTTGAAGGAGCCGGTCCGCTGGAGGTTCTCGGCCTTCATCCGGACCTCGCCGCCGGCCAGCGAGGACAGCCAGCGGGCGCCCTCCATCGGGGTGTAGATCGAGACCCCGCGCAGTGCCTCCCGGGCCGTCTCGATGTCCTCGAGGGTCGGGATCCGGACATCGTCCGCAGCGGCGTCGTGCACAGTCATGGCCTCACCCTAGGACTCCTCCGCGCCGTGACCGGCACCACCCGCGGGAGCCGACGTGCGACCCCGCTGAGATGTATGCTTGCTCCATGCAATCTTCGCCGTTCGTGCTCACCGAGCCGATGCCGACCCCGGACACGGCCGAGGACGCCCTGATGAGCCTGATGATGGCCCTGGGCCGACGGATGCGCCAACGCCAGCCGGGCGACGCGATCGACTACTCCGCGTTCCCGATCCTCAAGCTGCTCTCCCACCAGGGCCCGATGCGGCTCTCCGCCCTCGCCCAGGTGCTCGGCCTCGACGCCTCGACGGTGAGTCGGCATGCCCGCCAGCTCGAGGACAGCGGGCTGCTCGAGCGCAGCGACGACCCCGACGACCGGCGCGCCAGCCGGGTCGCTGTCTCCGAGCACGGCAACGACTGCCTGGCCAAGGGCTTCGAGACCCGCCGCCACCTGATCAGCAACGCGCTCGAGGGCTGGACCCCCGACGAGCGCGAGACGCTCCGGGTGCTCCTTCACCGGCTGGTCGAGAGCCTGATGACGCAGCCCGAGCTCCACCCCACCCCCTGAGGCGTCGGCGCAGGAACCAGAGCCCGGCCCCACAGGGGTGGTCCGGGTTCTGGAGTCTCAGCCCGGGCTGTCTCCCATCACCATGTCGTCGGCCTCCTGCTGCGCCTGTCCCGCGTCGGCGAGGTGCAGGACGACGGCGTTGACCGCGGCCACCAGGGGTACGGCGACCAGCGCGCCCGCGATGCCGGCGACGAGCACGCCCATCGCGATCGCGACGATCACGCCGAGGGGATGCAGGGACACCAGGCGCCCCAGCAGGAACGGCTGGAGGATGTGCGCCTCGATCTGCTGCACGAGGACCACCCCGCCGAGCATCACCAGGGCGACCACCGGCCCGTGGTCCACGAGGGCGACCAGGACGGCGACCGTCCCGGAGAGGAACGCCCCGATCAGCGGGATGAAGGCGCCGACGAAGACCAGCACCCCGATCGCGAAGACGAAGGGGACCTTCAGGATCGCGGCGATGACCATGATGCCCAGCGCGTCGGTGAAGGCGACCAGGACGGTGGCCCGCACGAAGGCGGTCAGCGAGGTCCAGGCGATCCGCCCCGAGGAGTCCGCGCGCGAGCGTGAGGCGCGGGGGAAGATCCGCACCACCCACGACCAGATGCGGTTGCCGTCGGCGAGGAAGAAGTAGGTGGCGAACAAGATGATGAAGAAGCCGGCGACGATGTGCCCGAGTGCGGTGCCGACCTCGGTCAGACGGCTCACGATCTGCCGGTTCGAGGACGTCACCGCGTCCTGCGCGGACTTGATGTAGCCGTTGATCTGGGTGTCGCTCGCGTGCAGCGGACCGGTCTTGAGCCAGTCCTTGATCTGCTCGAGCGCGGTCACCACCTGCTTGGACAGGTCGCTGGCACCCTGGGCGATCTGCTGCCCGGCGAACGTCAGCAGCACGCCCACCAGGGCGATGGTGCCGAGCACCACGATCAGGGACGCGAGCCCCCGGGGCACCCGCCAGCGGACCAGCAGCTTGACGAGCGGCGCGACGAGCGCGCTCAGCAGCAGGGCGACCACCAGGGGGAGCACCACGACCGCGAACATCGCGATGCCCTTGGCCAGCACGTAGCCCGCGGCGACGAGCACCAGGATCCGCCAGGACCACGCGGCGGCGAGGTCGACGCCGTAGGGCACCCGGCCCCGGTCGTAGTTCGACGCACCGGCCCCGATGCTGATCTGCGGCTCGGCCCGGCGCTCGGAGCGCAGCGCGGACCACTGGAGCGCGAACCGCTCGGCGAACCGGTCGTCGGACCGCTGTCGCTGGTGGCGCCGCAGCCGCGACATCC
>JBDTXF010000139.1:0-7395 GCA_040006355.1 Nocardioidaceae bacterium
ATGGCAGTCCCCAACGCCTGGTTGCCCGACTCCGGAGCCCACCCGAGCATGGCCGAGATACGCGTTCCCGCCACGTATCGCGACGTCGAGGGCCCGGGCACGTTGGTGGTCACACCTGTCGCCTTGTTCGCGAAGAAGTCGACCACGAGCCGCTCGAGCTCGGGCCCGGTGTGCCCGACTCCGTAGATCATCCCCATGGTCAGCAGTGCCTCCGGCGAGGTCTTGATCGCGTCCATCCGCCGCTTGGTCTCGGCGAGCCTGGCGAACGACGTCCCGAGACCACTGGGAAGGCTGAACAGCACCAGCGCGAACCGGTTCCCCAGCTCGCGTGGCAACGGCTGGTCCAGCGGACGCAGGTTGACCGGGACCATCGTCGGGATGTCGACCGCCTGACCGTGACGTGCGGCGAGGTAGGTCGACACCGCCCCGGCGAGGGCCGACATCAAGACGTCGTTGACGGTGGTCCCGGTCCCGTGAGCGACGGCGACGACGTCCGCCAGCGGGATCGGTGGGGCCCAGATGGCGCGCTTGGACACCGTGGCAACGCCTGACAGGGCCGAGTCGGGGTTGCGGGCGAAGAGCAGCTTGGTGGTGGCGCCGGTGGCCTTGGCTGCGAGCTTCACGGCGTCGCCGAGATGTGAGGTCGTGAGCAGGCGGGGTGCATCGAACAGCACCGAGGCAGTGGCACCGGCACGGTGGACCGCCGTGCCGAGCAGACCGGAGGTGTGTCGCCTCGCCGCTGGGGATGCGTGGGCGGCGCCCTCCGCCGTCGCGTCGGTGAGTGACAGCAGCACCTGCATGAGCGCGATCCCGTCAGCCATGGCGTGATGCAGGCGGCTGTAGACCGCCGCGCCCTCGCCGTACCCGTCGACCAGGTGCATCTCCCAGAGGGGACGGTCACGCGGCAGCCGCACACTGAGGTGCTCGGTGACGTAGTCCTGGAGCTCCTCGTCGCCACCGGGGGCCGGCAGGGTGACCCGGTGGACGTGACGGGCCAGAGAGAAGTCGGTGTCGTCCTCCCAGCGCGACGGCAGGAACGGCAGGCCGCCCGCTGCCCGCACGGGGCGCTGGCTGAACACGGGGTACACCTCGACGACCCGTCGTTGCAGGACGTCCAGGAACCGCTCCCAGTCCGGCGGGCTCTCGAGCATCATCACGCTCTCGATGACCATCAGGTTGTTGTCGCGGTCCATGTTCAACCAGATGGTGTCCACAGGTTCGATCGCTCTGGTTCCCATGAGTCGACCCTGCACCTCCGCGGGACGTCACGGCAGGGTCGGAGGTCCCCTCCGAGGGGTCCTCGCGAGCGATGGACAGGTCCTTCGACTCTGCTGCGCGCTCCACCTGTGGACGAGGCTGACCCTATGGACAGACTCACCCCGCTCGCAGCCATGTTCCTTGAGGCCGAGGACGTCGATGAGCACGCGTCGCTGGCCATCGGCTCCCTCGCCGTTTTCGAGGGACCCACCCCCGACTTCGAGGAGTTCGTCCGGACGATCGAGGGCCGGCTCCCGCTGATCCCGCGCTACCGCCAGAAGGTACGACGCGTGGTCCTCGACCTGGCAGCGCCGGCGTGGGTCGACGACCCGGAGTTCGACGTCCGCAGGCATGTCCGGCGTACGGCCCTGCCTGCTCCTGGGGGACGCCACGAGATCGACCAGTTCCTCAGCCAGGCGATGACGAGCCGGATGGACCGCAACAGTCCCCTGTGGGAGTGCTGGTTCTGCGAGGGGCTGGCCGATGGACGGTGGGCGTTGCTGTCCAAGATCCACCACAGCATGGTCGATGGTGTCTCGGGCACCGATCTCTACCGCCTCATCCTCGACCCCACGCGGTCCCCGCGCGAGCCGGTGCCCGATGACTGGAGGCCGGCCGTGCCCGCGTCGGCCCTGACCTTCACGGCCGTGGCACTCCTCGAGGCCGCCTCATCCCTGCAGATCGCCCGAGCCGTCACCGCGGCCCTGGGAGCGCCGCGGCGGTCGGCTCGGACCGCCATGGCGTCGACCCGAGGCCTGTGGAAGTTCACCTCCGCCATCCGTCCGGTCCACGCCACGTCCCTGATGGGGACGCTGGACGGGAGTCGTCGCTATGCCTGGACCCAGGTCTCGATCGCCGACATCCGGGCCGTCCGAACCGCCCACGACGTGACCTTCAACGATGTCGCGCTCGCAGCGGTGACCGGAGGCTTCCGACGGCTGCTCGAGCACCGCGGCGAGACACCCGACGCCCACGCCCTTCGGTCGCTCGTGCCGGTCTCGATGCGCGCTCCCGGCGAGGAGTCGATCCCCGACAACCGGGTCTCGCTGATGCTCCCCTACCTGCCCGTCGACGTGGCGGACCCGGTGGAGCGCCTGAAGACCGTGCATCGACGCATCCGTGAGCTGCAGGCCAGCCACGAACCGGAGGCCGGAAGCAGTCTCACCTCACTCGCGTCGCTCGGACCGTTCGCGGCCGTGTCGGAGGGCATCCGGCTCGGTCTGCGGCTGCCGCAGCGCCACGTCGCCACCGTGACCACCAACGTGCCCGGCCCCCGTATGCCGCTCTACGCGCTGGGCCGCGAGCTGAAGGAGCTGCTGCCCTACGTGCCCATCGCGGACCGGGTGCGGATCGGAGTGGCGATCATCTCCTACCGCGACACCTTGACCTTCGGACTCACCGGCGACTACGAGACGGCACGTGACCTCGACGTGCTCGCCGACGCGATCGCGGAGTCCATGCGAGAGCTCGTCGACGAAGCCCGGGCCCGAGCGGGCTCGACGGGTAGTCGTCCCTCCACCGCCTGACAGGCGTGCTCAGGAGACCACGAGGGCCTGGCGCATCCCGTCGGCGTAGTGGTTGCGTAGGTTGCAGACCAGCTCGTAGCGCCCTGCGGGCAGGGTGAGTGTCGTCCACCCGGCTGATCCGGCGGTGATGCCGTCGCCTGCGTCCGCGCCGCACGAGCTGGAGGCCTCTCCGAGGCTCCCCGCCTCGCTGACCCTGCCGTTTGCGCCGACATGGCGCTGGCCGGCAGGGACGCCCACGGCCAGGGGGAGCACGACGAGCTCGTGGGTGCGCCATCCCAGGTTCCGCGCGACCAGGCTCACCCTGCCGGCAGCGACCCGGCTGGTCGAGGCGAGCAGCCTCATGTGAGCCCCCACGGGCGCCACCCCGCTCATCATCCGTGTCATGCCCATGTCACCCAGCCTCACCTCGACCCGCGCGCCGGCCAGGGACCCGGGGGGCTTGCAGGTGCGTGCCGAGGAGCGGTAGCTCGACCCGCTGCCCATCATCCCCGAGCTGTTGCCGGCGTCGTGCGTGGGGGAGCTCGAGCACCCGGTCAACACCGCCGCGACGAGGAGCGTCGTCAGGGGGAGAAGCCGACGCTTGCCTGAGGTGGGGGTCATCAGACCAGTGCATCCTGGATCGCGGAGACACGGCAGGGCCGGAAGTCACCTCGTGCGTGCCGGGATGCAGCGGTGGTTGCCGAGAGGTGAGACGGATGGCACAATCATCAGGAATCCTGTTTATCTTCGCTGTCTTCGGAGGCCCGCTGGTGCATCAGACTCACACGTCGGTGGCGACCCACCTTCCCCCCACGCTGCGCGCCGAGCGTCGCGGTCCGGTTGCCGTCCTGATCCTGGCGCGTCCCGAGAAGCGCAACGCGCTCAGCGACGAGACCGTGCTCGGCATCGAGCGGTTCTTCCAGACGCTCGACTCCGAGGTCAAGGCCGTCGTCATCGCCGCTGACGGCGACCACTTCTCCGCAGGCCTCGACCTCGCCGAGATGGGCGTGCGCGACACGCTCTCCGGGGTCATCCACTCCCGGATGTGGCATCGCGTCTTCGACCTCATCGAGAACGGCACCGTGCCGGTCGTGGCCGCGCTGAAGGGCGCCGTGGTGGGCGGCGGCCTCGAGCTGGCAGCCGCCGCGCACATCCGGGTGGCCGAGCGATCGACCTTCTATGCGCTTCCCGAAGGGCAGCGCGGGCTGTTCGTCGGGGGTGGGGCCGCAGTCCGGGTGCCGCGTCTGATCGGTGTCGCCCGCATGGTGGACCTGATGCTCACCGGCAGACGGTACGACGCGGAGGAGGGCGCCGCGGTCGGTCTCAGCCAGTACGTCGTCGACGAGGGCACCGGCCTGGACAAGGCGGTCGAGCTGGCCGGCCGGATCGCCGAGAACGCCCCGCAGACCAACTTCGCGGTGATCCAGGCGCTCCCGCGGATCGCCGAGGCGAACCCGCGAGAGGGCTATCTGATGGAGGCGCTGATGGCGGCCATCACCCAGGGCACCGACGACGCCAAGCTGCGGATGCGCGACTTCCTCGACGGGCGGGGCTCGAAGGTGACCGACCGGTGAGCCCGGAGGTGCGGACCGAGACCGCGCAGAGGACCTCGACGGTCGAGGTGGGTGACGTGATCTGGACACCACCGGCCGACGTGCTCCGGCACAGCAGGGTGGGCGGCTTCCTGGCCTGGCTCACTGAGCATCGCGGGCTGCGGATGAGCACCCACGACGAGCTGTGGCGTTGGTCGGTCGAGGACCTCGAGGGGTTCTGGTCGGCCGTCTGGGAGCACTTCGGGGTGATCACCCACGCGCCGTACACGCAGGTCCTCGCCGGCCGTGAGATGCCCGGCGCCGAGTGGTTCCCCGGCGCCCTGCTCAACTACGCGGAGCACGCCCTCGGTGGCAAGGGTGACGAAGCCCGCCTGGCCGTGCTGGGTCGATCCCAGACCCGTCCAGACGTCGACCTGACCTTCGCCGACCTGCGTGACCAGGTCGCCCGCGCCCGGACCGTCCTGGCCGACCTGGGAGTGGGCCGCGGCGACCGGGTCGCCGGCTACGTGCCGAACGTGCCCGAGGCGCTCGTCGCCTTCCTGGCCACCGCCAGCCTGGGTGCGGTCTGGGCCAGCTGCGCCACGGAGCTCGGTGCCCGCAGCGTCATCGACCGGTTCGCCCAGATCGAGCCCACGGTCCTCCTGGTCGCCGGCGGCTACCGCTACGGCACCAAAAAGGTCGACCGCAGCGAGCAGGTCCGCGAGATCCGCGCCGCTCTGCCGGGGGCCACCCTGCTCGACATCGCGTACGGCGAGTGGCGGGTCGACGAGGCCCGGTCATGGCCGGAGCTGCTCGCGGCCGTGGCCGACCCCACGCTGGCCTTCGAGCCGGTGTCGTTCAACCAGCCGCTGGTGGTCCTCTTCTCCTCGGGCACGACGGGACCGCCGAAGGCGATCGTCCACGGTCACGGCGGGATCCTGCTCGAGCACCTGAAGAACCATGCCCTGTCCTGGGACCTCGGGCCGGGGGACCGGATGCTCTGGTTCAGCACCACCGCCTGGATGATGTGGAACGCGCTCGTCTCCGCGCTGCTCGTCGGGACCTCCATCGTGATGGTGGACGGCGACCCGGGGTACCCCGACCTGCGGTGGCAGTGGAGGCTCGCCGAGGAGACCGGAGCGACGCTGATGGGAGCGAGTCCGGGGTTCGTGATGGCCTGCCGGGCCGCCGGAGTCGAGCTGCGCGACCGTGCCCTCTCGATCCGCGTCGTCGGATCCGCCGGTTCGCCGCTGCCTCCGGAGGGCTATGCCTGGATCCGCGAACAGCTGGGGCCCGAGGTGATGCTCAACGTCGGGAGCGGCGGCACCGACGTCTGCACCGGGATCGTTCAGAACAGCCCGCTGCTGCCGGTGCTCGCGGGCAAGATCTCCGGCCGCGCGCTCGCGGTCGACGCGCACGCCTTCGACGAGGCCGGGCACGAGGTGCTCGGCGAGCCCGGCGAGCTGGTGATCACCTCGCCGATGCCGTCGATGCCCGTCGCCTTCTGGGGAGACCACGACGGGCAGCGGCTCCGGTCGACGTACTTCGACCGCTTCCCGGGGGTGTGGCGCCATGGTGACTGGATCGTGTTCGACTCTGACGGCAGCTGCGTGGTCACGGGCCGCTCGGACGCGACGCTGAACCGGGGTGGTGTGCGGCTGGGCACCGCGGAGTTCTATCGCATCGTCGAGGAGCTCGACGAGGTCCGCGACAGCCTCGTGGTGCACCTCGAGGACCCGGCCGGGGGCAACGGCGAGCTGCTCCTGTTCGTCACCCTGCGCCACGGCGCCGAGCTCGGCGACACGCTCACGGCACGGATCCTCGGTGAGCTGCGGACGTCGCTCTCCCCGCGTCACGTCCCGGACCGCGTCGTCGCCATCCCGGCCGTGCCACGCAACCTGACCGGCAAGAAGCTCGAGCTGCCGGCGAAGCGGATCCTGCAGGGCGCGGCGCTCGAGGACGTCGCCAGCCGCGACGCCCTCGCCCTGCCGTGGTCCCTCGACGCCTTCGTGGCGCTCGCCCGGTCGCGGGACGGAGCCGACGCATGATCCCCACCGACCAGATTCGCACCGTCGCCGTCGTCGGCGCCGGTTCGATCGGAGTGAGCTGGGCCGCTCTGCTTCTGGCGCACGGCCTGGACGTCGTGGCCACCGATGCGGCCGCTGCTCGCAGTGCTCGGCGTGACCGACGGTGCGACGAGGGTGCACTTCGTCGAGGACACCTCCGAGGCCGTCGCCGGAGCCGACCTCGTGCTGGAGTGCGGGCCCGAGCGCCTCCAGCTCAAGCGCGACCTCTTCGCCGTGCTCGACGCCGCGACGGCTCCCGATGTGCTGCTCGCCAGCAGCTCGTCCGGTCTCGGGCCGAGCTCGTTCCAAGGCAGCTGCCTGCACCCCGAGCGCGTGGTGGTGACGCACCCGTTCAACCCGCCCCACCTGGTGCCGCTGGTCGAGGTGGTCGGCGGCACGCAGACCTCGGAGGAGGCGGTCGAGTCTGCGATGGCGGTGATGCGCCACCTGGGCAGGCGACCCATCCGACTGCGGCGCGAGCTCCCGGGGCACGTCGCCAACAGGCTCCAGGCCGCTCTGTGGCGCGAGGCCTACCATCTCGTCGGCGAGGGAGTCGTCTCCGTCTCCGACCTCGACCTCGCCGTCTCCTCGGGCCCCGGGCTGCGGTGGGCGCTGCTCGGACCGTTCGCCACCCAGCACCTGTCCGGTGGACCGGAGGGGCTTGCCCACGTCCTGGAGCACCTCGGCCCCCCGATGGTGGAGTGGTGGGACGACCTGGGCTCGCCACAGCTGACCGCTGAGCTGGTGGACACGCTCGTGGACGGCGTACGTCGGGAGCTCGGCGGCCGCGAGGCCGAGGTCATGGCTGCGAGAGACCAGGCCCTGCGGGAGCTGCTGGACACCAAGGCCCGGCTCGGGCTCGACGACGGGCCGGACACCGAGAGGATGATGAGATGAGGGACCAGGGGGTGGGTTCCTGGACGGCCCGCCGCGCGCGGATGACACCGGACAAGGTGGCACTCGTCCAGTCGAGCCGCACCACGACGTACGCCGAGCTGGAGCACCGTGCCACGAGGCTGGCCCTGGGCCTGCGTC
>JBDTXF010000140.1:0-7382 GCA_040006355.1 Nocardioidaceae bacterium
GGAATTTCTCCTCGACGAAAAACGGTCGGACGCGACCAGCGGTTATTATGGCGGTGACGGCTCGAGTGAGCCAAGGCCATCAACAACGGTGACGACACGATTCCCACCGTGACCACCGCGATGAGCGAGACGCGGGGGGCTGCTTTGCTTTGCTGGTCCCCTCAGCCTCGACGCCCAAGTCGAGGAGGGCGTCGCGTCGTTGGGCGGTGAGGTCTTGTTGATCTGTGGGCATCCGGCGTACCCGACAGACAGCGCGCTCATGGCGCACCCCCACAGGTGCGCCCGGCCGGGCCGCGCGGACTGCGGCTAGCTCGGGGCATCGGACAACGCATGACCGCACCAGCCGGCATGGACTCTGCTACGTGGCCATCGACGCCCCGGCGCTGTGAGTACGGGTCAGTCCCTGGACGCTGTTGTGTCCCACGGACTGAGGCACGGGACGCCGAGGGGTTCGAAGTGCTTGGTGTTTCGCGTTACGACGGTCATCTGCGCAGACTCCGCGACGGCGGCAATGAGGGCGTCGTCGAAGGGTGCGTGCTCGGGAACCCGATAGGCCGCGAGGATCCGGGCCGCCGACAGGTCGAACGGCAGCACCCGGTCGGCGAACGTGGGCAGGACGTTCTCGTCGAACCAGCGACGCAGGACCTCTCCTTGTTCAGCGTCGGATCGCTCTTTGGCAATCACTCCGCGCTCGATCTCCGCGATGGTGAATGCTGAGACGAACTGGTCACCGACGGGAACCGACGCTGCCCACACCTCGACGGGCCGGTTGCGCCCTCGGACCCGAAGTGCGGACACCACATTGGTGTCCAAGAGGTACTTCACAGTTGTGCTGAGCGAGCCGTCGGGCCCAGACGATCGGGTTCGAACTCGATGTCGGCACCTTCATCGGTGCCCAGGAGGTCCACGATGGTCACGGGCTCGCCCTCGAGTGCCCTGGTGAGCATGTCGCGCGCCTCGGCCTCGACCGACCGGTGACGCTGCTTGGCACGCGCGCGAAGTGCGGCTTTGGTCCCCGCGGGAAGGTTGCGGATCAGGATCTGCTCCAAAACGACCACCTCTGATATCACTGCGACGATATCACTGCCCTGGCTAACGTGGCGCCACGTCAGCGTCAGCGCAACCGCACCGGATCCCCTCCGGGACGGGCAGAACGCGAAGCTGCTGACGCGGCGCGTCACACAAGCGGTTCCACCTACGGGAGCTCGCCAGACAGAAGGCCGCGCTGGTGGCGACCCCTCTCGCGCGCCATCATGGCCAGGATCCGGCCTCCGGTCGCGACAACGGGATGGCCCAATGAGATCCCGGAGCCGTTGTGGTTGAGGCGCTCGTCGGTGGCCTCGACCTTCCACTCACTCAGGCGGGCCAGCACCTGGGCAGCGAAGGCCTCGTTGAGCTCGACGACGTCGATCTGGTCGAGGGTGAGACCTAGGCGCTCGAGTGCGGCCGCGGTGGCTGGGACCGGCCCGATGCCGGCTCCGGGCCGCACCGCTCAGCCTCCTCGATCGTGGTGACCACACACATCGCCGCGCCGTCGTTCTGGCCGCTGGCATTGCCGGCAGTCACGGTCGACTCGGGGTCGAGGTCAAGCCGCAGTGGACGCAGGGCGGCGAGGTCCCCGATCGTCGTGCCGGGCCTCACAGACCGTTTCGGCGTGACCTGGGTCCTCGACGTGCTCCCGCCCCACAACAGCTGAGCCCTACGCAGCGGGTGCCGGGGCAGCTAGGCCGGCCGGTCCCGGTCCAGTCCCGGCACCAGCTGCAACACCATCCGCATCACCCGCATCACCGCATCACTGCCAGGGGACCAGCGGTTCCGTGCTCGCTCGCATTGCACTGGGCGCGCCTGGGTGCGCTCGGTCGCTCCGGAATGCTCCCAGCTGACAGGGCGCTTCACGCTCAGAGCGGCGCGATCTGGCGCAGCATGGCGTGACTCGAGTCGTAGTAGGCACAGAGAAGGGCGTCGGCGCCTTTGCCGCGCGCAGTCTCGGATCAGCGGCAGGACCCGGTCGGCGACGGGGACGCGTCGACTCTTGCCGGACGTGGTGACCTTGGCCTCCCGTCGAAGGGGAACGAACTCGCAAGCGGTCGCGTTCGCGAAGAAGATCAAACGCGACCAGACCACCGGGATCGCCCGCATGAAGAGGCTGCTCGACGCGCGCGTGAGCCTGTGATAAATTTTGGGTCATGTTGATCTGTTTCACGCCTCAGGCTGGCGACCGCGAGGGGTCATGAAGCTGACGATCGCAGGACTTCAGCATCCCGGGCACCCCGGCCTGGTGGCAGACAATCTCGCCGTCATCGCCGAGGCGGCCGCCGAGGCCAAAGCCCGAGGCGCGGACGTGCTGGTCACCCCGGAGATGTTCGTGACCGGCTACAACATCGGAGACCAGGTCGCGAAGCTCGCCGCCGACGACCTCGTCGGCGGGGTGCGGGCGGTCGCCGCCGACGCCGGGATCGCGATCGTCGCCGGACTTCCGGAGCAGGAACCGGGCGGCGGCATCTGGAACACAGCGCTCTTCATGGACGAGACCGGTGTGGAGGTGACCCGCTACCGCAAGACCCACCTGTTCGGCGACCTCGACCGTGGCCTGTTCGTCGCCGGCGCGACAGCCGGGACACCGGTCGAGTTCCGCGGGGTCCAGATCAGTCTGCTGATCTGCTATGACGTCGAGTTCCCCGAGACGGTCCGGGCCGCCGTACAGGCGGGGGCGGAGGTCATTCTGGTCCCGACGGCTCAGATGGAGCCCTACGCCCGGGTCGCGGAGCATCTGATCTGGACCCGCGCCTGGGAGAGCCAGGTCTACCTGGCCTACGTCAACCGCAGCGGCGAGGAGAGCGACGTCCGCTACGTGGGACGCAGCTCCATCGTCTCTCCGACCGGCGAGGTGCTCGCCGCCCTCGATCCCGACACCCCCACCGGCCTCGTGCTGGCGACGGTCGACACCGACGTCGTGGCCCGGTCGCGGGCCACGAACCCCTATCTCGGCGACCTCCGCCGCGACCTCCACTGACTCTGACGACCTCCACCCGTCTCGGCACCGCCCGAACTCATCGGTCCCATTGCTTCCGGAAGGCAACATCATGACCTCAACGACCGAGCCCGTCGCGACCAGACGGCTGAGCGGACAGCTGGGCACCGGCGCCATCGTGTTCATGGTGATGGCCGCCGCGGCACCCCTCACCGTGATCGGCGGGAACGTCCCGCTCTCGGTCGCCGTCGGCAACGGGGTCGGCGCGCCGGTCGGCTTCATCATCGCGGCCGTCGTCCTGTTGCTGTTCGCGGTCGGCTTCGTCACCATGACCCCGTTCGTGAAGGAAGCCGGAGCGTTCTTCTCCTATGTGACCGTCGGTCTGGGCTCACGTGCCGGGCTGGGTACGGCGTTCGTAGCGCTGGTCGCCTACACCGCTATCCAGGTCGGGATCTACGGCTACATGGGCTGGGCCGCCAACGATCTGGTCACCTATCTCGGCGGTCCTGAGATCTCGTGGTGGGTCTACTCCTTCGTGACCGTCGGGATCGTCGCGGTGCTCGGCTACCGGCACATCGAGCTCAGCTCCAAGGTGCTCGGGGTCGCCCTGGCGCTAGAGATCTCGATCATGGTGGCCCTGGACGTGGCGATCTTCGTCCGCGGCGGGGCCGACGGACCGGTGCTGTCGACGTTCGCCCCCAGCAACGTCTTCGACCCGGGAATCGGCGTGGCGGTCCTGTTCGCCCTCACCGGCTTCATCGGCTTCGAGGCGACCGCCGTCTTCCGGGACGAGGCCCGTGATCCCGAGCGGACCATCCCGCGGGCGACGTACCTGGCTGTCACCATCATCGGTGTCTTCTACGCGATCTCCAGCTGGGCGCTGGTCACCGACGCCGGCGCAGCGCGAGCGGTCGCGGTCGCGCAGAGGACGCTCGACGGCACGGGCAACATGATGCTCGACGCGGCGGCCTCGAACCTCGGCACCGGGCTGCGCAACGTCATGAACATCCTGCTGATCACCAGCCTGTTCGCATGCGTGCTGTCCTTCCACAACGTGATCGCGCGCTATCAGTTCAACCTGTCCAACAAGGGCGTGTTCCCCAGCCGACTGGGCGAGATGAACCCCCGCCACGGCGCGCCGTCGTTCTCCTCCGTCATCCAGACGGTGAGCGCCACGCTGCTCCTCGTCGTCTTCGTGGTGGTCGGGCTGGACCCCCTGGTCGGGGTGTTCGGGTCGATGGCCGGGGTGGCGACGGTGGGCATGGTCCTGCTGATGACCCTCACCTCGGTCGCGGCCCTGGTGTTCTTCGCTCGGCGGCCCGAGCTGAGCGATTCGCGCCGTCTTGCCACCCGCATCATCCCGGCCGTCGCCGTCGTCGGGCTGCTCGCCAGCCTCTGGCTGGTGATCTCCAACTTCGACCTCGTGACCGGCTCGGGGCCCGGTGTCGGGGCGGTCCTAGCGTTGATCCCGGTCGTCGCCTTCGCTGCCGGGGCGGCCCTCGGTGGGAGATTCCCGCTCACGGTGGTCGAGGAGGCGCAGCCGGCCGACATCGACTGACCCCCCCGGGTACGGCGGGGGGTCAGTCGGCGGCGCGGCCCAGGCCAATGAACATCGAGGTCCGCAGGCAGTCGACGTGCGCGCGGGCCAGCCGCGCGGCAAGCGCCGCGTCGCCGGCCCGGAGGGCGACGACGAGGGCCCGGTGCCCCTCGTTGGACTCCCGGAGGTAGGACACGTCGTAGGGCAGGAAGAACTGGTAGAGGCGCTCGAGGATCCGCTCGTGCAGGGCGACCGCCCCAGGCACCTCGGCGGCGCCGACGACCGAGCGGTGGAACGTCGCGTCGAGCCGGTGGTAGTCCGCCCAGCTGTCGGTGCTCTGCATGGCCTCGACCAGGGCGGTCAGCTCTCCGCACTGTTGCTCAGTGATGCGCCCAGCTGCCACGAAGGTCAGGCCGCACTCAAGCACGGACCGCTGGTCGATGAGGGTGAGGACCTCCTCGGTGTAGTCGTAGAACGAGTCGGCCGTGCCCACCACCGAGGGCAGCAGGGGCTCGGCGGCGATCCGGGTGCCGCCGGCTCGGCCGCGCAGCCGCTCGACGACCCCATCGCCCGCCAGCGAGACCAGGGCCCGCTTCACCGTCACCTCGCTGACCCCGAAAGCCTCGGCCAGGACAGCGGCCGGAGGCAGCATCTCCCGGGGGCGCAGGAGGTTGAGATGGGTCGCCAGCACGATGCGGGCGCGCACCGTCTCGAAGGCGGTCAGCCGCTTCAGCCGGGAAAGTCGGGGATCTCCCGGGTCGAACGTCACCGTGTCCACCCACCCATCCTCCCGCATCGGGTGCCGGGGCTCACGCCTGCCTGACGTCACCGGCCAGAAGTGCGACGTGCAGGGACGTGCGGGTCAGGGGATCGTCGAGGCTGCACCCGAGCACGCGCTCGACCTTGGCGAGGCGTCCGTAGAACGCCGGTCGGGAGAGGTGGAGGGCCGCCGATGCCTCCGTCCGGCTGCGGGGGTGGTCGAGCACCGCCCGCACGGTGGCCAACAGAGCGTCGGCGTCGTCGCGGTCACGCAGTGCCACCAGCTCCCGGTCCGCGAAGTCCCGCACCCGCTCGTCGTCCCCGAGCAGAGCCAGCAGCCCGCGAAGATGCGTGTCCTCGAGCCGGTGTACGTCGCGGCCGGCTCCGTGCTCCGGCACGGAGGCGACGACGTGCTGGGACTCGCGCAGCGTGACGTCGACCCCGCCCGCCGTGTCCGTGCTGCGTCCGGCTCCGACGACGACCTCGTGCCGACGGGCGATACCGGCAGCCAGCCGGTCCACCACCGCCCGGTCGTCGGTGCCGCGGCCCAGCGATAGCAGCGCCCGGACGTCGCCGTCGACCTCGCACACCAGCGCCGGCACAGATCCCTCGTGTGCGGCGTGCAGCACCGCGGCGAGGACTTCCTCGACGAGTGAGGCCCGGGCGGCCCGTGGGCCGTCGGCGCGCACCACCGGCCGCACGGTGAGCCCGACGAAGCGGCGACGGCCCATCGGCAGCCCGGCCAGCTCGCAGCGCGCCTGCGTCTCCGGGGAGCCCGGGTCGGCGAGCAGAGCGAGCAGCAGCTCGTGGTGGGTGCGGCGCAGAGCGTTGTGCCGGTCCCGGTCGTGCAGCCGGTGCAGGGCCAGCGCGGCGGCCGCTCGCTCGGCGAGCACGAACAGGTGGTGCGTCGGCTTGTCGGGCACCTGGATGACCAGTCGGCCCCAGCCCCGGTCGCGCCGGCCGATCCGGGCCAACAGCCAGCCATTGCCGGGGTCCCACGCGGTGGTGTCCGCCGTGACCACCCGACGGGAGCGGTCATACCAGTCCTCGTGCAGCCGGTCCGTCCCCGGACCGGTCACGAAGTCGACCACCCGGTGGTGCTCGCTCTCGACGACCACGTCCGCCCCAGCCAGCCGCTGCACGGCCTGAAGTATCTCGCGCGGCTCGGCCTCGTCGAGGGAGAGCCTGGTGAACGTCTCGTGGATCCGCTCGGAGGTGCGGAGCTCGGCGAGCTGGGCGTCGACGATCCGCTCGCCGAGGACCTGCGCCACCGCGGCGAAGCGGACCTCCCGGCCGAGGGTGACCAGAGGCAGGGACGCTGCCTGGCAAGCCTCGACGAGGGCCCCAGGGAGCCGGTCGCTCCAACGCCGGCCGAGCTCGATGACCAGTCCGGCCGCCCCGACGTCGACCAGGCTGTTCGCGAACTCGGTGAGGGCGGCCGGCTCCTCGGGCAGCGCGATGCCGGTGGACAGCACCAGCTCGCCCCCGCGCAGCAGCGGCGCGATGTCCGCGAGCTCGGTGGAGTGCACCCAGCGGACGGGCTCGTCGAGGCGGTCGTGCCCGGCCACCACCTGCGGGTCGGCGCCGCGGACCACCGGCACCTGCAGCACGTCGCGCACGGTCAGCCCAGACATCGTCGGCCCTTTCTCCGGACTGCGACCTAGATTGACATTCCGTATACCCGGATGTCAAAGGACTGACAGAACGATGGCCTCTCCGCACCCGATGGCTGAGACGATGAAGGCCACCCCGACCTCGAGGAGCCCCATGACCACCACCATCTCGCACTGGGTCGACGGCGCCGCCTACCCTGGCACGTCCGGCCTCACCGCCGACGTCACCAACCCGGCCAGCGGCCTGGTCACCGGCCGGGTCGCCCTGGCCGGTGAGGACGACGCCCGCTACGTCATCGAGTCGTCGGCGCGAGCCGCCGGGGCCTGGGGCGCGACGTCCCTCGCGCGCCGTACGCAGGTGATGTTCTGCTTCCGCGAGCTGCTCAACCAGCGCCGCGACGAGCTGGCGAGGCTCGTGTGCGCCGAGCACGGCAAGGTGCTCTCCGACGCCCTGGGCGAGATCATCCGCGGCCAGGAGGTCGTCGAGTTCGCCTGCGGCATC
>JBDTXF010000141.1:0-7342 GCA_040006355.1 Nocardioidaceae bacterium
TTGCCCCACTTCATGAAGGTCCGGATCGCGGTCGGGGCGCAGTAAAGGATGCTCACCTTGTACTGCTCGACGATGTCCCACCAGCGGCCCTTGTGCGGGGAGTCCGGGGTGCCCTCGTACATCACCGACGTGGCGCCGTTCGCGAGCGGCCCGTAGACGATGTAGGAGTGCCCGGTGACCCAGCCGATGTCGGCGGCGGTCCAGAAGACGTCGTCGTCCTTGAGGTCGAAGACCGACCAGTGGGTGTACGACGTGCCGACCAGGTAGCCACCTGTGGTGTGCAGGATCCCCTTGGGCTTGCCTGTCGTGCCGGAGGTGTACATCACGTAGAGCGGGTGCTCGGCGTCGAAGGCCTCCGGAGTGTGCTCGGTGCTCTGCCCGCCGACCGCGTCCTCCCACCACAGGTCGCGGCCCTCGGTCCACCCTCCCTCGCCCAGGTCCTGTCCGGTGCGCTTGACCACCAGCACGCTGCGCACGTCGGGGCACTTCTCGAGCGCCTCGTCGACGGCGGACTTCAGGGCGGCGGGCTTGCCGCGCCGGTAGCCGCCGTCGGCGGTGATCACCACCCGGGCGTCGCAGTCCTGGATCCGGTCCACGAGCGCCTGGGACGAGAAGCCGCCGAAGACCACGATGTGCGGCGCGCCGAGCCGGGCACAGGCCAGCATCGCCACCGCGGTCTCGGGGATCATCGGCATGTAGATCGCGACCCGGTCCCCGGTCTCCACCCCGAGCTCGGTGAGGGCGTTCGCGGCCTGGCACACCTCGTCCATGAGCTGGGCGTAGGTGATGTCGCGGGTCTCCCCCTCGGGCTCGCCCACCCAATGGTAGGCGACCCGGTCACCGTTGCCGTTCTCGACATGGCGGTCGACGCAGTTGTACGCCGCGTTGAGCTTGCCGCCGACGTACCACTTGGCGAACGGCGGGTTGCTCCAGTCCAGGACGTCGGTGAACGGCTCGGCCCAGCTGATCCGCTCGGCCTGCTTGCCCCAGAACGCCAGCCGGTCACGGTCGGCCTCCTCGTAGGCATCGGCCTTCACGTTGGCGTTCTTCGCGAACTCCTCGGGCGGGTCGAAATGGCGTTCCTCGTGCATCAGGTTGGACAGACCCTGCTCGTTCACGGCGGACTCCTTCGTGAGAGATGGTGCTCACTGGTCACCCTAGGCGCTGACCGGCGGATGGGGCACCCTCCGGCCGGAGGGCCGGAGGACTGGTCGGGCGGACCGGTCAGCGGGCCCCGGTCGGCACGATCGCCTTCTTGAAGGCGAACGCGGTGACGCCTGCGAAGGAGGCGTACCACGCGGCCAGGGCGGTCAGGATGCCGACGTAGCCACCCAGCTTGGTGATGCCCTCGGTCGTCGTCATGTCGCCGAGGCCGAGCAGCACGAACGTCACGGTCAGCAGCGCGAAGACCGCCAGCACCGCACCGCTGACCCGGGTGGCGGCCACCGTCATGTAGGCCGTGAAGATGCCCCACGCGAGCAGGTAGAGCCCCACGCCCTTGCCCACGTCGGCCGCCGGGATCTTGTAGTCGGCGAGGTGCGCGGTCAGCCACCAGAAGGACAGCCAGAAGGCGCCGTAGGAGGTGAAGGCGGTGGCTCCGAAGGTGTTGCCCTTGGTGAACTCCCACATCCCGGCCGCGAACTGTGCGGCACCGCCGTAGGCGAGCGCGAGCCCGAAGACCACCGGCTCCACGGTCGACGGCACCCAGCCCGCGTTCACGAAGCTGAGGAAGAAGGTGGTGAGGGCGAAGGCGGCCAGCCCCAGCGGCGCCGGGTCGGCGATGTGGGCGCCGGGGACGTGCGCGGACGCGGTCGGTGTGGTGTCGCTGGTGCTCATGGCGGCTCCTTGAGGAAGGCGGGGACTGGACCCCGATCCGTCCCACCGTAGGAGCCAGGTCACATATCTGGAAGGGCCAACCACAAACGGCCTCACCCGAGGTCGGGCTACTGGAAGTCGATCAGCAGGGCGTCCCCGCCGTCGTTCCCGTGGTCGGCGACGGGTTCGACGACCGGGTCCACGAGGGCCGGCGGGCGCACCACCGCGCGGTAGCAGTGCGTGACGTAGGGCAGCAGCATCCCGTCGTGGCCCCGGCCGTACTCCTCGTAGAGGTCGTCGACCTTCGCGAGAAGCCGCTCACGCTCGAGCTCGGACAGCAGCGCGACCTGGGAGCGCGAGCGGACGAGGTCGCGCAGGCGCACCCGGTCCAGGGGCTGCCAGAAGCGGTAGGTCGAGGTCTCCACATAGCCGAACAGGTGGGAGGAGAGCAGTGTGTGCGTCGGGTCGCTCTGCTGCTCCTGGGTCCCGATCAGGGCCCCGAGCCGGCGCACCCAGGGGATCCGGTCGTCGCGGAGGTTCCACGCCAGGGCGAGGTGCCCGCCGGGGCGCAGCACGCGGGCGATCTCCGGCAGCGCGCGGGCATGGTCGAACCAGTGGAAGGCCTGGGCGCCGACCACGACGTCGACCGAGCGCGCTCGCATCGGGATCTGCTCGGCGGCGGCGAGCACCGTCCGGACGTCGGGCAGCCGCGCCACCAGGTGTCGCAACATCGGCTCGAGGGGGTCGGTCGCGACCACCCGGTGACCTTGGGCCACGAGCTGCTCGGTGAGCTTGCCGGTGCCGGCGCCGAGCTCCAGCACGTGGGAGTGGTCGCTGCCGACCAGCCAGGCCGCCGCCTGGTGGGGGTAGGTCGGGCGGGCACGGTCGTAGGCGTCGGCCACCCCGCCGAACGACAGCGCCGGGACCGGGGGCTGCGGCAGGTTCTCGCTCATCGCGGCCGAGGCTACCAAGACCTCTTGGCAGGGCCGACCAGGGGAGGTAATCTTGATTACATGATTACAAATGAAGCGCAGGAGAGGGTCCGCGGCTGGTTCACCGGCCGGGTCCCGCAGGAGTGGCAGCACGCTCCCGTCGAGGTGGTCGTGGACCGCGAGGAGATCAGCATCCGACTGACCCTCGCCGACGTGGAGCTGCCGGACGGGACCGCGCCGGCGGAGGCCGACGAGGCCCGGGCAGGGCGCACCAGGGCGTTCCGCGAGGACACCCGGGACCACCGGGTCGAGATCGCCCGCGAGGCCGAGCACCGGTTCGACCGCAAGGTGGCCTGGCAGGTCGCAGTGGGGGACCGGACCGAGCTGTTCACCCACGTCGCGGCACCGGTGATGACCCGGCTGCGCCAGCCCCAGCGGCAGGTGCTCGACACCCTGGTCGACGCCGGGGTTGCCCGCTCGCGCTCGGAGGCGCTGGGCTGGTGCGTCCGCCTGGTCGGGCAGCACGAGGACGACTGGCTCGGCGAGCTGCGAGCGGCGATGAGCAGCGTCGCCGACGTACGGGCGAAGGGGCCGGCCGCCTGAGGGAGGCCGGCCCGGCCGGTGCGACGAGGTGGGCTAGCGTGCGATGGTGCCCGCCACCGCTGATGCCGACCCGTTCGCCCGGCTGACCGGGCTCGACGGGGTGGCCTCGGCCATGACGGCCACCCGGGACGGCATCGACGCGCTGCTGCGCGACCGCGGCCAGCGTCGGACGACGCCGGACCTGACCGCAGAGTCGCTGCTGCGCGGGGCTCATGCGAGCGCCGTCCTCGAGGGATCGGTCAGCGACCTCCACGACGTGCGCGCCGGCACCGGTGACGCGAGGTCCCGGGCCTCGGTCCGGCTCAGCAGCGAGCTGCTCGGGCTGCTCCCGACGCTGTCGCGCTCGCCCCTGCAGGCCGTCGCACGGCTGCACACGCTCGCGGCCAAGGGGGAGCTGGCCGACGACGACCTCGGGCGGCCGCGGAGCGCATCGGCTGCCGACCGGCTGCGGGACCTGGCGCGGCTGCTGACCGCCCCCACGGCCGCCCCGGCCCTGGTCGTCGCCGCGGTGGTGCACGCCGACCTCGTCGCTGCTGCCCCGTTCGTCTCCCACAACGGACTCGTCGCCCGGGCGGTCGAGCGGCTGGTGCTGGTGGCCCGCGGGGTGGACGAGAAGTCCCTGGTGGTGCCGGAGGCCGGTCACCTGGCCCTGCGTGCGGAGTACGAGTCCAACCTGCGCGGCTACCGCGACGGGGGCACCGCCGGTGTGCACGCCTGGCTGCTCTATGCGGCCGAGGCCTACGCCCGGGGTGCCGAGGCCAGCCCCCTCGCTGCGGCCTGAGACCACCCGCACGAAGCGACGACGCCACGGGCCGAGGCCCGCAGCGCCGTCGCTGGACACGTGGGACCGATGGCTACCAGGCGTGCATCTGCAAATGTTGCAGCCGGCGGAACCCGGCCGACAACTCCCATGTGAAGGGTGGTCTGCCGCGTGGGTACCAGGCTCACGTGTGTTGCGTTGCTGGTCTCTTTGTACGCTTCCTCCGATACCGGGACAAGGGCCGTGTGGCCTGGTCTAGATGCGGCTGCGCAGCACGCGGCGGCGGACCACGGCGTACGCCGTGCCGCCCACCGCGGCCGCCGTGCCGAGTGCGATCGCCGCGATCGTGGGCTTGCCCCGGGGCAGCCGCATCCGGCTGCGCAGCGCCACCGGGCGGGTGAAGACCAGCACCGGCCAGCCACGCGCGACGGCCTCGCGGCGCAGGTCACGGTCGGGGTTGACCGCACACGGGTGGCCGACCGCCTCCAGCATGGCGATGTCGGTGATGGAGTCGCTGTAGGCATAGCTCAGCGAGAGGTCGTAGTCGTTCTCCTCCGCCAGTCGCTGCAGGGCGGCCCCCTTGTGCTCGCCGTAGGCGTAGTAGTCGATCTCGCCGGTGTAGTGCCCGTCCACGATGCGCATCCGGGTCGCGACCACGCCGTCTGCACCGAGCATCTCGCCGATCGGCTCCACCACCTCTGCGCCCGACGCGGACACGATGATCACGTCGCGACCGGCGAGGTGATGCTGGTCGATCAACGACACCGCCTCGTCGTAGACCAGCGGGTCCACGACGTTGTGCAGCGTGTCGGCGACGATTTCGCGCACCGTCTGCACGTCCCACCCGGCACAGAGGGCAGAGAGGAACTCCCGCATCTTCTCCATCTGGTCGTGGTCCGCGCCGCCCGCGTGGAAGACGAACTGGGCGTAGGCGCTGCGCAGCACGGCCCGGCGGGAGATCAGCCCACCGGCCTGGAACGGCTTGCTGAACGCCAGGGTGCTCGACGTGGCGATGATCGTCTTGTCGAGGTCGAAGAAGGCAGCGGGACGACCGGTCGCCCGTGTCATCGTGGTCCTCTCTCGGCAGGCCGGAGCCTCGGATGCAGACAGTCAGCGTAGTCATGCCCTATTCATCCACAGCCGCGCCGCCCACCCCGTCGTCCCCAGGCCTTAGGGCGTGCCGTGGTGGTCGTCGAGCTCTCGGCCGAGAGTGGGGGGATGACGCCCGCACCGGCCCTGCTGATCACCCGTGACGAGCTGCTGGTCGGGGACGTGCTGAGGCTGGCGGCGGCGGCCGGGGTCGCCCTCGACGTCGCACGCGACACGCTTAGCGGGCTGCGGGGATGGTCGGCCGCGTCCGTGGTGCTCCTCGGGGCGGACCTCGCAGCGCTCGTCGCCGAGCAGCGCCCACCCCGCCGCGACCAGGTCCACGTCCTGGGTCGGCTGCCCGCCGAGGACGGGCTGTTCCGCAGCGCGCTCGGCGCCGGGGCGCTCGACGTCGTCGAGCTGCCCTCGGCCGACACCTGGCTGGTCGAGCTGCTGACGGACGCCGCCGATGCGGCGGCCGGCGGCCGAGGAGGGCGAGCGCACACCATCGGCGTGGTGGGCGGCTGCGGCGGTGCCGGGGCCACGACCTTCGCCTGCGCCCTGGCGATGGTCGCCTCGGGTGAGCGGGCCACCCTGCTCGTCGACCTCGACCCGCTGGGTCCCGGGGTGGACCGGGTGGTCGGGCTCGACGAGGTGCGAGGCGTCCGCTGGGACGCCCTGGTGTCGACGCGGGGGCGGCTCGGGTCACGCTCCCTGCGCTCAGCCCTGCCGGCCAAGGACGCCCTGGCGGTGCTGACCTGGGAGGTCGGCCCCCCGGTCGTCCTGGACCCGGCCGCCGTGCGTGAGGTCCTCTCCGCCGCCCAGCGCGGCAACGACGTGGTGGTGGTCGACCTGCCGCGGTCGCTCGACGAGGCGACCGCGGAGGTGGTCAGCCGCTGCGACCGGGTGCTGGTGGTCACCGTGCCGACCGTGCCGGGTGTCGCGGCGGCCGGGAAGGTCGCAGCGGTCCTCGGACCGCTCAACGACCGGCTGGGCCTGGTGGTCCGCACGGGCGGAACGGCGGCGCCCACGGACCAGGTGGTCGCCGCGCTCGGGCTCCCGCTCGTCGTGGAGGTCCGGCGGCAGCGGCGGCTGGCCGAGCACGTCGACCTCGGTCTCGGACCGGTGCACGGGCGCCGTTCCCCGATGGCCCGGGCGGCGCGGGTGGCGTTGGCTGCCGGCGGCACTCCCGTCCTGGCGGTCCGAGACCTCGCCCGGCCCGACGTCCGGCGCGGCGCTGTCGCATGAGGACGGTGCCGACCACCGAGCCGCTGCCCCCCGAGGTCGTCGACGAGGTCCGGGAGCGGCTCGCCCGCACCGGAGCCGCGCTCACCCCGGGGGTGGTGGCCGAGGCGCTGCGCGAGCGCGGCCGTCCGGTCGGCGACGCGACGGTCCTCGCGGTGCACGACCTGCTGCGGCAAGACGTGCTCGGCGCGGGACCGCTGGAGCCCCTGCTGCGGCTGACGGGTGTGACCGACGTGCTGGTCAACGGCGCGGCCGCGGTCTACGTCGACCGGGGCGAGGGGCTCGAGCTGACCTCGACGCGGTTCCCCGACGACGCTTCGGTGCGGCGGCTGGCCCAGCGACTGGCCGGGTCTGCGGGGCGGCGGTTGGACGATGCCACGCCCTATGTCGACCTGCGGCTGCCGGACGGCACCCGCTTCCATGCGGTGCTGGCACCACTGTCCCGTCCCGGCTCGGTGATCTCGCTCCGCGTCCCCAGGGCCAGGGTGTTCACGCTCGAGGAGCTCCTCGACCGGGGCACGGTGAACGCCGACGGGGCGGTGCTGCTCGGCCGACTGGTGTCCTCGCGGATGGCGTTCCTGGTCAGCGGGGGGACCGGATCCGGCAAGACGACGCTGCTCTCCGCGCTGCTGTCGCTGGTCGACCCGCGACAGCGTCTGGTGATCGTCGAGGACGCCAGCGAGCTGCGGCCCGACCACCCCCACGTGGTGGCGCTCGAGGCGCGGCCGGCCAACGTCGAGGGTGCCGGTGAGGTGACCATGCGGGTGCTCGTCCGCCAGGCCCTCCGGATGCGACCCGACCGGCTCGTCGTCGGCGAGGTGCGCGGAGCCGAGGTCACCGACCTGCTGGCCGCCATGAACACCGGGCACGAAGGCGGGTGCGGCACGGTGCACGCCAACTC
>JBDTXF010000142.1:0-7322 GCA_040006355.1 Nocardioidaceae bacterium
GCTCGCAACCCGGCCACGACGATCGGGTGATCATCGGCGAGGACGACTCGGATGACTGTTTCGGGCCCCTCGCCATTCTCGCGCACGAAGGGCCGCCGCACCTGGGTGTGGGCACCTATCCGGCCGGGACTAACTCCCGGAACCAAGGGATCGCGCACCGCTCCGGTGACCGGTGCGGCTTGTGAGGATGGACTCGCCTGAACGGAGGCCAATCGTGTCCCGACTGATCAGCATGTTCTTCGTCACCGGAGGCGCCGCACTCCTGGCTGGCTCCGCCCTCCATCCCCACGAGCACGTGGACAACGGCACGCTGGAGGAGCAGTTCCACGCTATGTTCAGTGACTCGCACTGGTACCCCGCGCACGCGCTGCTCCTGCTGGGCCTGACACTGATGACGGTCGTAGTGGTGAGCCTGGCGCGCACGACGCCGGCGGGCATGTCCCGCCGCACCACGCGCTTCGCCGCCATCGCCACGGTGGTCGGCGCTGCAGCCATGGTCCTCCACCTGTTCGCCAAGCTCGACGACGCCCACATCCTGGCCGGCGAGAACGCGCCGCTGCTCTACGCCCACGCCGCGGTCGAGACCATCACCGTTCCCATGCTCGGTATCGCCTTCGCCATGCTCGCCGTGGCGGGAGGTCGGAGCCGGGTGCTCGGCAACCCCTCGGTGGCGGTACTCGGCGTCGTCGGGGGTTTGGGCTACGCGCTGGCCGGGGTGACGGCTCCGTTCATGTCCACGTTCACGCCGTTGTTCGACCTGGTCAGTCTTATCGGGGTGTGGGCGATGGTCGTAGGTGCCATGCAGCTGGTCCAGGAACGCCACGCCCAGACTCTCCAAGGCGTAGCCAGGTGATGCTCCAGGACGCGACGATGGGGGACGTGCCATTGTCGCCGAGCAACAAGGTCGGTCTTGCCCTTGCGTTCCTGCTCGGCCTGATCGGCCTGCCGATGTTCCTACGTGGCGCTCCCGCGCCGGGAGTCGTCGGTCCACCAACGGCGGTGCTGGTCACGGAGTCGCTCTGCGGTTTGGTGACCGTCGTGGCTGTGACCATCGGGTGGCGACGCGGCAGCATGCGGGCGATCCGCTTGGCGGCCGGCGCGCAGATCGTGTCGGTGCTGACCGCCGTCCCGGCATTTTTCCTTGACCGCCCAGCACTGAACAAGCTGCTACTCGCGATCCTGTTTGCCGCGACACTGACAGCCGTCGTGCTGATGCTGACCCCCTCGCGACGCTCCGTTACGTCCTGAGACCCGAAACCGGGCGCACGCGCGCAACTCTCGCGGCCTTGGCTGCCGAGCCGAGTCATACCGCCGCATCACCGCCCCGTCCGTCCGCTACCGCCGCCCACCTCGAGGGTTTGAAACCTCACTTCGGCAGGTGCTCTTTGAGCCATGCCGTCCTTCGGGCAGCTGATGCGCGGGAGAGCCATGCCTCTTGCACGAGCTCGGCGAGCTCCGCGTAGGTGATCTCGCCGAGTCTGCTGGCTCGCAGCAGGACCGACAAGTGGCCGTCGAAGTGGGGGGTGGTGAAGAACGGGGAGCAGTCGTCTTGCACCATCGCAAGCTTGTCGGCCTCGTCGGGGGCCCAGAAGACGATGACGTCGTCGTAGCGATCGCCGCTCACCGGGTCGATGGCGTCGGGGCGCGGATTCCGGAAGAAGATGAACGACTTGCCGCCGACTTGGTAGACCGGCCTGTGCTCTGTGCCGGGATAGACGGTGACGTTGGGCATGTGAAGCGCGAGGCGGTGCAGGTCCTCGACCCTGGCCGGTTGGGCACCCTTTCTCGTCACACCCCCAGAATAGGTGCCGCGGTGTGACAGACTTTGAGGCTGGTCTTTCCGCCTGTCGGCTGCAGCAGGAGCAGCCGTTGACGCCGATCTGCGGGCCGCGCGTACAGGTCGAGCGCCTCCGGTTGGGCGAGTGCCATGCAGGTGGCCCCGCACGCCACTCGACGTCCACCAGGCGACACGGCACTCCGCGTCAGCCCGGCATCTGATCGCTCAAGTGAGCGAGTCGGGCAATCCCGGCCGGCATGTGGGTCCGGAGTCGGTCCAGCACGCCGTCCAGCTCCGGCGTCCCGCCGTACTCGGGCGGGACGCGTGCGGGGTTGAGCGCGATCCGGTCGGTCCAGGCCTTGATGTCGGGTTCGGAGCCGAACGATGCCGAGGCCCGCATGCCCTGGACGTTCATGGTTGCCCATTGGTTGAGCGTGTTTCCGTACGACGAGGGCGGGCAGAGCCGGTTCTTGACGTCGTCGCGTTTGCGGGTCGCCTCGACGTACCCGGCGAGCGCCGCTCCGAAGCATGGGAACCCTGCCCTGATCGGCTGCAGGGTGATCGTGTCCGGTCCCCAGATCGGCACGCGCGGCGGGTTCTTCAAGCCGTCAGCCGCGCAGTTCACGACCAGGGCGTCGTCCGCGACATCGATCGACCCCTGCGTGAGGTCGATCCGGCCGCGCTGCACGGTCTCGATGTGGCCGAGGCGTACGACGTGCTCGAGGCTGCGCACGAGGTCGAGCTCCCAGGTCCCCAAGGTGGGCGCCTTGGCCATCGTCGGCGTGATGGTGCGGTCGATGCGCAGCATGATGCCTGCCTCCTCCAGCCGGAAGAACACCTCATCCAGCGAGGTCGACTCCCCCGCCGCCCGCATCATGTCGGCAACCATGCCGAGGTAGACGACGGGATCCGGCTGGATCAGCGCCCTGTTCAACATCCACGGGTCGCGTGGGCGCACCCAGCAGATCGCGTCGGGGTCCACCCCACGCTGGGTCAGCAACCAGACACAGGCATCGGTGGCGGTCTTGCCCGAGCCGACGATCACGTGCTGGCTCGGGTCCTCGTCGCCTTCCACCAAGTCGTTGACCGCGATGACCCGCGCGCCCTCGGACACCTCGAACTTCGGTGTTGTCTCCGCCGGAATGTCGGGAGCGAGGTACCGGGCGTCGACGATCCGACAGTCCCGCGGCACCTCGAAGCGCTCGCCGGTGCCACGGGAGACGAAAGCGCGCGTCCCGACGTACTCGCAGCCCGGGAAGAACTGGACCCGGCCGGACCCCAGCATCCTGTCCGCCATCAGGTCGTCGTAGTAGGCGCAGATGGTCGGCTGGTCGGCCCGCTCGTGGAGCCCAGCCTCGGGCCCGCTTTCCTGGATGCGCCCTCCGCCAAGGACCGTCGACGCGACGCCGTAGAAGGTGGACGACTGGTGCAGACGCACAAACGGGTAAGCCCGGCGCCAATGCCCACCGGCACCGTCGCGGCGGTCGACGAGGACGACGCGCGCGCCGGAGTGGTCGAGCAGCGCATCGGTGAACGCCATGCCCGTCGCTCCGGCCCCGACCACCAGGTAGTCCGCCCCAACAACCTCGGTCACCGAGCCACCCAACCACGCGACGGGACCTGGGTCCACAAACACGTCGGATCGATCGAACGGTTCTGGTTGTCCGTGGCTCGTCGGCTACAGGCCGGGTCCGCGGCCAACAGCGTGCCTGAGACGTGCGTCTTCCCACCGCCTGTCGGACGTGCAGCTAGCCGGATCAGCCAATGAGCGGATCCGTCTGCAGCCAGGACGGTCTGTCAGCTGGTGCGCACCAGGTGCAGGTCGCCGATGGTGAGACGGTCGGTCCAGTACGTGCCGTCCAACGACTCCGGCCGGTCACCCTTCACAGTGAGGTTGGAGGCGCCGACATGGATGGGGCTGCGATGACGAACCGCGAGCTGCGGGGTGGCCTGACGCGGGCCGTGGCCGGCCTCGCTCAGGATGTGGCTGTCGGGGTGTGGGTGATCGTGGTCGTCCAGGGGCCGTAGATTAGCCCACAGTGACCCGTAAGGCGGGGCTGGTGAACTCAGCGGCTCTGTCGCGTCTCGCTCCGTCGCAGATCAGAGCCGGTTTTCTCCAGCAAGGCGACACATTCGACGTGGTGCGTCATCGGGAACAGGTCGAAGGCCCGCAGCGAGGACAGCGCGAAGCCGTGCTCGGCGAAGAACGCCACGTCACGCGCCAGCGCGACCGGGTCGCACGCGACGTAGGCGACCGCTCGCGGGGCCAGCGCCGCGATCGCCGCGACCACCTCGCGCCGGGCGCCGGTGCGGGGCGGGTCGAGCACGACGACGTCCACCGCGGCCAGGTCGGCCAGGGCCCGCTCCACCCGCTCGCCGAGCACCGAGACCTGGGGCAGGCCGGCCAGGTGCGCCGCGGCGTCCTGCACCGCGACCTCGTCGCTCTCCACGGCGAGCACGTGCCCGGTGACCCCGACCGCCTCGCCCAGGACACCCGAGAACAGCCCGACCCCGGCGTACAGGTCGAGCGCGCGCTCCCCCGGCTGCGGCTCCAGGCCGGCCAGCACCGCCGCGACCAGCGCGTCGGCGGCGCCGGGGTGGACCTGCCAGAACCCGGAGCCGGTGACCTGCCACCCGCGGCCGGCTGCGCGCTCGTGCAGCTGCAGCGGACCGTCGGCGAAGGTCGCGCCCTCGCGCGAGGTCACCAGGCGCAGCTTCTCCCCGGTGGCGGACACGATCGCCTCGACGCCGGTCGCGTCGGGCCAGTCCTGCCCGGTGACGTCGGGCAGGCCCGGGTGGGAGATCACGCAGTCGTCGACGGTCACCAACTCGTGGGAGCGGTGCCGGCGCAGGCCCGCGGCGCCGTCGGGGGCGACCGCCCACTGCATCCGGGTCCGCCAGGAGAGGCCGTCGTCGTCGCCCGGGACCGACTCGACCTCGATCTCGAGGTCCAGCCCCGCGAGCCGCTGCAGCTGCTCGGCCACCACCGCGGCCTTCAGCCCACGCTGGGCCGGCAGGGCCACGTGCTGGAAGTCACAGCCCCCGCACAGCCCGGGGCCGGCGAACGGACAGGGCGGCTCGACCCGGTCGGCGGACGTCTCGAGGACCGTGACGGCGTCGGCCCGCAGGAACCGGTCGCCGTCCTGGCCCTCGGTCACCTCCACGAGGACCCGCTCCCCCGGCAGGGCGTGCCGGACGAACAACACGACACCCTCGTGCCGTGCCACGACGAAGCCCCCGTGCGCCACCCGCTCCGCACGCACGTCGTAGCGCTCACCGACGAGGCTTCGACCGCGTGGCCGGCGGGACCGGTTCGCGCGCTGACCGGACCCCTGTCGGCCCGAACCCTGACGGCCCGACCGGCGGCGAGCCGGCCGCCGCTCGCTCAATGCACGTCCCCGGTGTGGTCCTTGTTCGGGTCACGCAGCACCTGGCCCCGGCGCACGTCACCGGCGCGGACCTGGGTGAGCGCCCGCTCGGCCCGCTGCTTGGCCAGCACCGAGGAGTGCAGCTGGTAGGGAACCGAGGTGACCATCACGCCGGGCATGAACAACAGCCGGCCCTTGAGACGCAGCGCCGTCTGGTTGTGCAGCACCTGCTCCCACCAGCGGCCCACCACGTACTCCGGGATGTAGACCGCGACCACGCCGCGGGAGTTGGCCTCGCGGATGCTGCGGACGTAGTCCACGATCGGCCGGAGGATCTCGCGGTACGGCGAGTAGAGCACCTTGAGCGGCACGTCGATCCGCCGCTCGTCCCACTCCTCCATGATGCGGGCCGTGGACGTCGAGTCGGCGTCGACCAGCACCGCCTCGAGGACGTTGGGGCGGCTCGCCTTCGCGTAGGCGAGCGCACGCATCGTGGGCTTGTGCACCTTGGACACCAGCACGATGGCGTGCACCCGGGTCGGGAGCACCTGGTCGTCGGCCTCGACCGTCAGCTCGCGCCCGACGTTGTCGTAGTGCTTGCGGATGCTCCTCATCAGCATGAAGAACGTGCCCATCGCCAGGATCGCGATCCAGGCGCCGGCCAGGAACTTGGTCAGCAGCACGACCACGAACACGACCGCGGTCATCGCCAGACCGAAGGTGTTGATAGCGCGGGAGCGGAACATCCGACGCCGCTCGGAGTGATCGGTCTCGGTCTTCAGCAGCCGGGTCCAGTGCCGGATCATGCCCAGCTGGCTCAGGTTGAAGGACACGAACACGCCGACGATGTAGAGCTGGATCAGCCGGGTGACCTCGGCGTCGAACGCGACCACCAGCGCGATCGCCATCAGGGCCAGGATCAAGATGCCGTTGCTGTAGGCCAGCCGGTCGCCGCGGGACCCGAGCTGGCGCGGCAGGTAGCCGTCCCTGGCGAGGATCGAGGCGAGCACCGGAAAGCCGTTGAACGCGGTGTTCGCCGCCAGCACCAGGATGATCCCGGTCATCGCGATCACGAAGTAGAACCCAGGGGTGAAGTTGTCGAACACCCCTCGGGCGATCTGCGCGATGACGGTGTGCTCGTCATAGCCGGCGGGCAGCGGGCTGCCGTCCGGCATCCGCAGCCGGCTGAGGTCGTGCGGGTCGACGAACCTCAGGTTCATCGTGCGGGCCAGGAAGATGATGCTGAGCAGCATGGTGACCGCCACCGTCCCCAGCAGCAGCAGCGTGGTCGCGGCGTTGCGGCTCTTCGGCTTGCGGAAGGCCGGCACCCCGTTGGAGATCGCCTCCACGCCGGTCAGGGCGGCACAGCCCGAGGAGAACGCGCGTGCCAGCAGGAACACAAGGGCGATGGTGGTGATGTGGCCCTCGTAGCCGTCTGCCTTGATCAGGTGGAACTGTGCGCTCTCGACGTCGGGAAGGGTGCCGTGCAGGGACCGGACCGCTCCCCAGATGCCCATCCCCAGCACGCCGGCCATGAAGCCGTAGGTGGGGATGGCGAAGAACGTCCCGGACTCCCGGACCCCGCGCAGGTTCAGGGCCGCGAGCACGAGCACCAGCACGCTGGCCCAGAACGCCTCGTGCCCGGACACGAAGCCGATCGCGGAACCGGCGTTCTGCACGCCCGAGGAGATCGACACCGCGACCGTGAGCACGTAGTCGACGAGCAGTGCGCTCGCCACCGTGACCCCGGCGGTCTGCCCCAGGTTGACCGTCGCCACCTCGTAGTCACCCCCGCCGCTGGGGTAGGCATGCACGTTCTGCCGGTAGGACGCGACGACGGTCAGCATCACCACCGCGACCAGGATGGCGATCTTCCAGGACCAGGCGTACGCCGAGACGCCGGCGACCGAGAGCATGATGAAGACCTCGTCGGGGGCGTAGGCCACCGAGGAGAGGGCGTCGCTGGCGAAGACGGGCAGCGCGATGCGCTTCGGCAACAAGGTTTCGCCAAGCTGAGAGCTGCGGAGCTTCTGGCCGAGGAGGATCCGCTTGGCGACGTCGCCGACACCCACGAGCGAACAGGATACGGTTCCCCCGTGCATGTGGTGATCATGGGTTGCGGTCGCGTCGGCTCGACGCTCGCGCGCAGCCTCGAGGACCGCAACCACACGGTGTCG
>JBDTXF010000143.1:0-7308 GCA_040006355.1 Nocardioidaceae bacterium
GAGCCGGTGCGAGATCCTCGTCTGCGGACTCGCCGCCTGACTGGGGTGGGTGGAGGCGCCACCGCTTGCGCCGGCTCCGCCACCGCAGCCGGCGAGCATCACCGTGGCCACGCCCACGCTCAGTGCGGACATCATCGTGTGCTTTCGTCGTGCCATGATCGGCCACCCTCGGGTCTCGTTTGCGTCGAGTGTCCGCCGGTGGCCTTGGGAGAACCTTGGGCTTCCCGTCGGACCGAAGATCCAGACGTTCCGGCAACGCCAGAAGGGGCGGCCGTGAGGGCCGCCCCTTCCAGGTGGTGCGCGTGCTGCTGTGCCGTTCCCTACCGGGCTACCGTCCGACCACCTGGTTCGACCGTGCCGACTGCGCGCCGAACCCGATCGCGTTCCGGGCCTGCACGGTGAACCGGTAGTTGGCGCCCGATACCGGCAGCGTCATCCGGAACGTCCGCGCAGTTGCCGGCTGCAGCGCCGAGGTGGTGGTGGAGAGAACAGCACCCGCGGCGTTGAGCCGAAGACCCCTCACCACGTATCCCGTGATAGCCGAGCCCCCTGTGGCGCCGGGTGGCGTCCAGTTGGCTGTGGCGGTGATGGGAGCACCTGCGACGCCGGCGACAGCGGTTCCGATGACCGCGGCTCCGGGCACCGTGGCAGCTGCCACCGGGGTCACCGGAGCAGAGGCCGTGGAGAACGCACTCGTTCCGATGGCGTTGGTCGACCGCACTCGGAAGTTGTACGCCGTGCCGTTGGTCAGCCCGGTGACCACCCGCGTGGTCCCGGTGCCGGTCACCGTGATCAGCCCACCCACCTGGACCCCGGTCGCGTTGTTGCGGACCTGGATCGTGGAGCTGGTGATCGCTGAGCCGCCGTTGCTGCCGGCCGTCCAGGACAGGCTCACCTGGGCGTTCCCGGCCACTCCCACCACGTTCGTGGGAGCGGCTGGAGCCGTCACCACCGGAGCGGCGGGGACGACCGGGTTCGAGGCGACGGACAGTCCGCCCGCCCCGAACTGGTTCACGGCGCGCACCTGGAGGGTGTACGTCGTTCCGTTGACCAGACCCGTGACGATCCCGCTGAGGGCCGTGCGTGCGATCCCGGTGCGGGTGACGACCGGGTGGGTGGCGTCGACCGTGCTGGGCGTGGCGACGATCTGGAAGCTCGTCACGCCGTCGGCCACTGCGGACGGAGCCTGCCAGGCGACCGTGGCCTGGGCATTGCCCGCGGTCGCGGTCCCGATCAGCGGTGCCGTCGGAGCGGCGATCCTGACCGTCTGGTCGCTGAACTTCAGCTGCTCCATGTTGCGGAGCGTGTCGGTGCCGTCACCGGTCGCCACCACACCGGGGGCCGGAGCCGGGCTGGTGGTGTCGACGACCTTGAGGGAACCGTCCGCGTTGGCGGTGATGGTGTACTGCGACAGAGGACCTGCGAAGGTCGCGGTGTCACAGTTCTTCGGAGCAGTCGCCGCGCAGTCGGCAGGCGTCCCGGTGGCGGACACGTCCACCTGGTTCACGATCTTGCGGACCGTGACCAGGTTGCCCGGGTCGACGAGTCCGGCGAAGACCGCTGCCTGCAGGGTCATGCCGGTCGTGCCGGCCCCGAAGCTGCCGGTCACCGCCTTGTTCTCCATGAGGTCGGTGGTCCCGATCTCGGAGGTGGGGTCTGCCGGGTTGGTCCGCACGCTGATCGCGACGCGCAGCTCCTTGTCACCGTCGATGATCTCGTCGCCCGAGCGACCGGTGATGGTGTCGGAGCCCGGACCGCCGAGCAGGATGTCGCCCTCGCCCCAGACCTTCCCGGAGAGCGGGCACGCACCGGACGCAGACAGTGCTGCGACCTCGGCAGCAGTCCCCTGCCACGTAGCGACGGGGGGCAGCAGGTCGGACAGACCGCTGATGCGGTCCAGTCCGGCCTGGTCGATCGCGTCACACCCGGTGAAGCCGCCACCGGAGATCAGGCGCGGGGTCGACAAGACGCCATCGGTTCCCTTGATCGTGTCGTTCAGCGGGCCACCGGAGTCGGCCTCCGTCTCCTGCCAGCGGTCGCGGTTGATGATAAGCTGGATGGGAAGCCCACCCAGGTTGTTGTTGATCATCATGTCGTCGTCCGCAGCCACGGTGTCGTACTGGTGCATGGCCCAGTCGAACCCGCCGGCGCCGGCGTTGCGGTCCACCGCCGCGTTCTGCGCCATCACGTCGTCGCCACCTTCTGCGTCGTAGTCGTTCTCGCCGACCTGACCGATGAAGACGTCGTTGCCGGGCGCAGGCTCACCGGGGTCGTCGAAGAACGGTGCACCGTGGTCGCCCTGGAGCAGGTCCTGCCCCGTGCCACCCTCGATCCAGTCGTCCCCGCCATCACCGAACACGGCGTCCGCACCCTGACCGGCGATCACGAAGTCGTTGCCGGGACCGGCGAACGTCTCGTTGTCGTTGGCGCCGCCGTTGATGAAGTCCTGTCCCGCGTTCCCCATCGGGATGTCGTCCCCGATGCCGGCGTCGATAGCATCGTTGCCTGGACCACCCTTCGGCACGTCCGCACCGCCGAGGTCGGTGATGATGTCGTTGCCGTCGCCACCCAGCGCGATGTCGTCGCCGCCGTTGCCCTCGATGACGTCGTTGCCGGCGCCACCCCAGAAGGTGTCGTTGTCGTTGCCGCCGTAGACCCGGTCGGCTCCGGCGGTGCCGTTGTAGACCGCCTGGCCGTTGATGCCGGGCGGGTCGACGCTGTTGACGGCCCTGTACTGGATGGTGCCGTCAGGCTTGCGCAGCAGCAGCAGGCTCTCGTCACAGTCCGGCGTCGTCGGGTCGTCGGCGACCGTAGAACCGTGCGCCGTGAATCCCGCGGGAGTCCCGTCGAGGTTGGCCAGCTGGAACTTGCAGTCAGCCGTCGCGAACGCGTCGGCCTTCAGCGAGTTCGTGTTGTCGGTGTTGCGCTGGATGATCTCGGAGAACGAGTTGCCCTCGAGCTGGGTCCGCAGGTTCAGGCCCGGGGTGCGCGCCAGGTAGTAGAGACGGTCCCCGTCCTGCAGGTTCTCCAGCTGCGTCTGGAAGACGTAGTTGAAGGTGCTGCCCAGCAGGCCACCGAACAGGTTGGTGACCTCCGCGAGACCACCGACCCACAGGTCGACGTCCTCGAGCCCGGTGGTGGTGTCGCCGTTGGTGTCCGCCCAAGCCCCGGTGCCGAACATGAAGTCGGCCGCGTCTGCCGGAGGAACATCGGCGACCACCACGGGTGTCGCGCCGGGCAGGCTCGCCGGACGCGGGTCGACGATGGCCCGGGCGGCGTCACGCTTGCCCTGGATCGTCGACTCGCTGGTGATCGACGGGTGCTTGCCGTAGGCAGCCACGAAGTTGATCAGCGACTCGGGGTGCTTCAGGTGCTGTCCGAAGTCGCTCCAGCTCGTGTACGGCGCCAGCTGACCGTCGTTGGTCTTGTTGAACAGCTGCCGACGCACGTCGTTCAGCGGCGGGACCCCGGCCTCGCGGGCACGCGCCATGTTGAGCGTCGGCAGGTCCAGCGGGAGACCAAGCAGGTTGTTGCGCAGCGTCTCGCCGACGAACTCGTCGAGCTCGTTGCCGGTCTGGTCGGAGGAACCCATCACGATGCTGCCCGCTGCAGCCTTGGCCCCGAGGGTGCCGGCCGTCCCGCCGTCGAAGAACTCCGGCGGGTTGAGGAACGCCTTCAGCAGGGGCACCGAGTTGTCGCTGCCGTTGGCGTTGGTGCGCGCCACGTCGTCGTCGAGCATGGAGTGCCCGAAGCGGTAGACGGCGTGGGCGAACTCCGCCTCGATGGCCGGGTTGACGTCCGGGGAGTAGACGTGGAACGGGCGGACGGCCGGTTGCACCTTGCGAGCGAACTCCTCGAAGACCAGGTGCTGGTACTCCATCTCGGTGACGAAGCGAGCGGCCTGGAAGAGCCGCTCACCGTAGTCGTAGCTGCCGGTGCCGTTGGCGCCCTGGACGCCGGCGGCCTTCCACTGGGCGAGCGCCGCCACTCCGGCGGCCGAGGTGTCGCTCTCCAGGGTGTTCTTGATGTCAGCGACCAGGCGGTCGTGCTCGGAGTGGAACACCTGGTGGATGGTCGACAGTGCGATGTTCTCGTTGCAACGCCCGTCACCACAGGAGAAGTGCGAGTCCAGCAGCTCGTTGTCGTAGGTTCCGGGAGCCTGCTGGGTGAAGTCGGTCTGGACCGTGGTGTTCGTGTCCGCTGTCGGCACCTGTCCGGTCTGCGGGTCCGGCGACGGGTCCGCGTTGTGGGCGATGTCGGTCACGAACGGCGTGTCGAAGTGCACGACGTTGCCGGGCACCGGGACCGGGTTGGTGAGGTCGCCCTCGAGCAGGGTCCCGTCCTGACGGACGTACTGCGGCAGCCCGTGGGGTCCGGGGAGGAACTTGCCGTAGGGATCGACCGCGAGCATCGGGATGTTGGTGACGTCCTTGTCCGCCAGCAGCAGGCCCAGACGGTCAGCTGCCTGCTTCTTGACTGCGGCCCAGGTGCCGATGCCCTCGGTGCCGTCGGGGGAGCCCGGGTAGGTCTGGTCGGCCGGGAGACCGGCGAGCAGCCTGCCGGTGGACACCGACGCCGGGTTGTTGGGACCGACCGGGGCAGTGGAGGTAGTGGTTGCGTACTCGCGGAGGAACACCTGGTGCGAGGGGTGCGAGGTGTAGGTCTGGCTCTGGTCGACCCACGGCGTGTCGGTGTTCGTGGCGTTCTGCGCGCCCCCGGGCTGGTTCTGTGCGCGGGTCAGGACCATGAACCGCTGACCCGCGGGGACCTCGTCCCCGGTGTTCGGCTTGCCGTCCGGGCCGAGGGTGATCAGCGGGTCGTCCGCCTGCAGCGGCACGAACACAGCAGACCCGCTCTTGACCGTCTGGTCGACGCCGTGGTCGAAGAACTGGCCGAAGAAGGTGAAGAGGCTGTTGTAGGGAGGCGAGAGCCCGACGTCGGTGGTGACGTTGGGGATGAACAGCGTCTGGTGGGACGGGATGCAGTTTGCGGGCACGGCGTCGATGGGCGGGTTCGCAGTCGGATCCGGGTCCGTGGTGCAGGGGAACCTGCCGGGCGCGTTCTGGCTCCGGACCGGGTGCCCGGCCGCGGCGATGGCTGCCGGGTTGGTGGAGGTCTGGTCGACGATCAGGTTGCTGACCGTGCGCGGCTGCGAGTCGACGACGTTCCCGCTCCCCTGGTACGTCGGGGTGCTCGGCGGGAAACCGGCCGGCGGGGTGGTGTCGCCCTTGCGCCAGACAGGCGTCGTCAGACGCGGGAAGACCTGGTCGGAGGCGGCGAAGTTCGCGTTGCCTGCCTTCAGGTTGTTGCAGGTGCCGTCGACGGTGCGCAGCCCGTAGGACGTGAGGATGTCCGGCACCTGCTCGGCGTCGGGAATGTTGTCCCCGGGCTGGTTGAGCAGGGTGCTGCACGGGTGCGTCGGGTCGAGCGTCGTGGTGTGGCGCTCCGAGATCTTGATCTGCTTGAGGATGAAGGAGAGGTCACCCGAGGTGACCACGAAGCCGTTGCCGACGGGCGCGACCGCCGCGTTGGTCGCGGGGATCCCCCCTACCTGCACGATGAGGGCCGCCGGGATGGCCAGCGCGGATCCGACAGACACCCATCGGCGCAGTCTCCCCCTAGACGCCCGACGTCGCGCCTCTCGGCGCCGCTCGGTGTTCAACGGGCCAGGATCCAGCTTCGCAGCTTGCCGGCGAATGACACTCATAGCGCACCAACCTCTATAGACGACGTTGCCGCCACGCTCGGTCGCCGGCCTTGCAGAAACCTTGCGACGCGGTCGCCGGTGCTACCGCGGAGCAGGCGCCCGTGATGAGCGCTGACGCACCCCAACGCCCGGGAACGGGACATCGAGATCGCGGCGAGGCTCTCGTGGGGGAGTGAGACGCTCGAACGTCTCGGTCGGTCACGACCTGTCGTCAGGTCAGGGGCACGAGGGGGTCCGGTCCCGAGGGGCCGGCTGCCCGACCGGCGGTCCGTCGTCGTAGGTCGCCAGGCGTCGGAGGGTTCCGGTCTCGATCAGGGTTGGATGTTCTCCAGGTCCCCCACAAGGCTCGCGTGCGTCGGTGTCACGGACCGCGTCGCCGAGCCCGTGCACGGCCGGCCAGCGCTGGGTCCCGTCGCCCGGGTAGCCGGAGAGGCATGTCTGGCGCGCGATGTCGGTCAGCACGCCGGCGAACCCGCCCTCGCCGTGGTTGTGCACCGTGCGAGGCATCCGCACCGCGGAGCTGCGGACCCCGGCGCGCTTCATGCGCGCGGCGTGTGGGTGACGACTGCGATCCGGTCAGCGCAGGCTCATCGAACCCGACAAGGAGGGCTCCCAGGGCAGGCCTGCGTCGGCGGCGATCCGCTTGTCGAGGGCGGCCGCGACGTCTTCGGGCCACGCATCGGTGAGGCGGGTCTGCAGGTCGATGTGCAGGAAGATCTCCTCCATCACGAAGCTCAGTCGCCGGTGCGAGTCGTCGAGCAGGTAGACCAATCCGTGCGCAGCCCGCTCCGCGCGCCCGAGCAGCCGCACTCGCGTCGACATCGTGTCGCCTGTGCGCAGCTCGGCTAGATAGGTCAGGTGGTGCTCGGCCGAGAAGCAGGCGTGCCCCGAGGCCGGCCAGTTCTGCGGGATCCCCACCCCGACCAGAGACTCGTCGAGCCCCTCGCTGGCGATGCCGGTGTAGTGCCGGACGTTGAGGTGGCCGTTGGCGTCCTCGAAGGCGACCGGCACGGGCTGTTCGGTGTAGGCCGGCAGGTCAGCGAGCTGATCGTATGTGGGTTCGGGTGGTCTCACGGACCGTGACGATACCGAGGCCCACGCTCCGCCTGCAACCATTCGCCTCGTGAGCGGAAGGGCCTACCACGGTTGGTGCAGCAGGCGCTGTACTCCACCCGGTGCGGCAGGCAGGATGGCGGAAATATCGATGGTCGATGTCGAAGCGCCTCGCAGCCGTTCGACGTAGGTGCGAGAGGGAACTTCCCGGCAACCAGGAGGAGTGATCGAGATGCCGCGTTTCATGGGATTCGTGAGGATGGAAGAGGGCGTGGGCACGCCTCCGCAGGCGCTGTTCGACGCGATGGACGCCCACATCGGCGAACGGGCCGCCACGGGTGTGTTCCTCGACGGCGGCGGTCTGTACGGGACTGAGGACGCCGTGAACTTCGTGGTCCGCCAGGGCGAGGTCAGCCGGGTCGACGGACCGTACGCCGAGGCCAAGGAGGTCGTCGGCGGCTGGGCCATCATGCAGTACGACACCCTCGAGGAGGCCGTGGCCGATCAGCAGGAGTTCGCCGAGCTGCACGCGAAGTACTGGCCCGAGG
>JBDTXF010000144.1:0-7288 GCA_040006355.1 Nocardioidaceae bacterium
GGGGTGGAACCGTTCACCCGTCGCGGCTTCCTCGTCCTCGGTGGCGGGGTGCTGCTGTCCGGCTGCACGGCCGGGTCGCCCAGCCCGTCGCCCAGCCCGTCGCCCAGCCCGTCGCCCAGCCCGTCGACCAGCCTGTCGGGGACGGCGTCCGCGAGTGCGTCGCCGGGCCCGGTCCTGCCGCGGGTCGGCCGCTGGCAGCCCGACCAGAACGACCTCTCGCCCCGGGCCAAGGTGAGCGCCGTGCGTGCCGTCGAGCGGCGCGGCAACGGCACCCGTTCGGCGCTGCAGGTCCTCGATGCGCAGTTCGGCGGCCTGCTCGCGGGCTCGGCCAGCGTGCTGGTGGTCTGCCGCACGTGGCGCCGCCGTGCCGGTGGGATCGAGCAGGGCGGCGCGACGTACGACGTCCGGCTGAGTCACGGGGCGACCGGCTGGCGGGTGGTCGCCGTGCACCCTTCGCGGCCGGGCGCCGCGAGCCGGCGGCTGACGCCGGACGAGAGAGCAGTGCTGGCAAGCGAGCGCATCGAGCTGCCGCCGGCCGCCCGTGCCGACGTGCGCTCGGGGCAGGTGCACGACAGCGTGCTGGCCGCGATCCTCACCCTGTCGCAGCGCTATCGGGTCGGGGTCAGCGTGATCCGCTCCGGGCACCCGATCCACGTGTTCGGCACCGACCGGCTCAGTGACCATCCGCAGGGCCGGGCCTTCGACACCTATCGCATCGACGGCCGCCTCGTCGTCGACGCGGGCACGCCGCGGCGGCTGGTGGTGGGCTACATGGAGGCCGCCGCCTCGCTGGGCTCCTACAACGTCGGCGGTCCCGACCTGCTCGGCGCGGCTCCGCAGTACTTCAGCGACGACACCCACCACGACCACGTGCATGCGGGGTTCAGCGGCTGAGCGATACGGTTCGAAAGGACCGACCCACCCTGCACAGCACGACCAGCGAAAGAGGAGCCCATGGTTTCGAAGAAGCGAGCCGCGTCGAACGAGGCGGAGCTCAAGGCCACCGTGAAGAAGCTGAGCTCGAAGCTCGAGCGCGCCGAGGCCAAGGCGGAGCGCTGGAAGAAGACCGCCGATCGTCACAAGTCGGCGGCCGCACAGTCGGAGGCGCAGACCAAGAAGCTCCGGAAGCGGCTGGCCAAGGCGATCGCGTCCAGCCGCCCCGCCAAGGCCGCACCCGAGGTGGTCCCCGTGGAGGTGGTCCCCGTGGAGGTGGAGACGCCCGTGGTCGTGGCCACGGAGGAGCCGGCGACCCCGGACGCCGGCTGGACGGTCGCCCAGCTCCGGGACGAGGCCAGGGCGCGCGGTCTGACCGGCCTCTCGGGGAAGCCGAAGGCCGAGCTCCTCGCTGCGCTCAGCTGAGAGGGGGCCCGCGGGTCAGCCCATCGACCTCTGGCCGTCGATCGTCTCGCGGAGGATGTCGGCGTGCCCGGCGTGCTGGGCGGTCTCGGCGACGATGTGGGTGAACACCCGGCGGGCACTCCACGATGCGCCGGGCTCGAACCAGGGAGCCTCCGGCAGCGGCTGCCGGGCGTCGAGGTCGACCGTCCCGACCAGCTCGTCGGTGGCCGCGGCGACGTCGTCGAAGTCCCCGAGCAGCCCGTCGAGGCTCTCGCCGTCGAGCATCCGGAAGCCGTCGGCGTACTCCTGCACGAGGGGCGGCGGGTTCGACCAGTCGACGTTCGCCCAGTCGATGTCCGGGGTCGGGGCCGGACCGTCGGTGACGAACCGCGCCCACTGCCGCTCGACGGCGCTCACGTGCTTGACCAGGCCGCCGAGGCTGAGCGTGCTCACCGTGGGCGTGAGCCGGGCCTGCTCGTCGCTGAGCCCGGCGACGGTGCGCCGGAACAGGCTGCGGTGCTTGCGCAGGACTTCGAGGAGCTCGGCACGCTGTGCGGTGTCGATGCCGGCGGCGGTCGGGAGTGCGGAGGTCGTTGTCATGACACCCACGCTAGGGGTCATACAGGTCAGGTTCCGTCCTGAAGGCGAGCGCTCTGCGCACCCCGTTGCCCGTCAGGGCAGCGCGGCGATCGCCTCGATGGAGACCAGGAGCCCGTGCGGAAGGTCGACCCCTGCCGGTGCCGAGCGCGCCGGCGGCGGGTCGGGCATGTGCCTGGCATAGACCTCGTTGAGCAGTGCGAAGTCCTCGACGTCTGCATAGAAGATCGTGGTCTTGACGACGTCGGCCAGCGACGACCCGGCCGCCTCCAGGATGGCCGCGAGGTTGCGCAGCGCCTGCTCGGTCTGCGCCTCGATCCCCGCAGGGATCGCTCCCGTCACCGGGTCGATGCCGGCTGTCCCGGAGCAGAACACCAGGCCTCCCGCGACGACCGCCTGGCTGTAGGGACCGAGCGCTGCCGGTGCCCCGCTGGTGTGGACTGCCCGTCGGGCCATCTGGCTGCCTCCGCTGTCGTGGTGAGGCGGCCGGCCAGGGTCGCCACCTGTCACAGGCTAGGCCGCAGCTGCCAGACGACGGTGGACGGTCCCTGGAACCGCCGCACGGCCAACCGGTCGAGCCCGGCGAGGTCGACCGGTCCCTGCCGCACGTCGATGAGGATCCACCGCACCTGACGCGTCCGGTAGAGGTCCGCCAGGAGCGCCCTGGACGGCCTCTCGACCGCGTCGACCTCCTCCTTCAACAGGGCCGGGTCCCAGAAGGGCGCGTTCCGGTAGGCGGTCTTCAGCGCCCAGGCGTTGCTGACCACACGGTCGGCATAGCCCCAGCCGCCGACGAGCGTACGACGCTGGGTCAGTGCCGCAGCGACGAAGTTGCGCGCGTCGCACGACCGGCCGTGCGGGCGGGGGGTGGGCTCGACGCGACAGAACATGTTCGTCGCCACGACGTCGCGGGGACCGGCATGCTCATCGACGTACGTGCCCGCGGCGATGGCGTCGCGCATGGTCGGCGGCGGGGCCGAGCTCCTCTCGTACTCCGGGATGGGCCCTCGGACGTCGGCCACTCCGCCCCGCACCGGTTCCACCGTGCCGTGGAACTGGAGCGTGGCGGTGAACAAGCCGGTGCCCAGCAGGAGGGTCAGCGTGCTCAGCAGGACCAACGGCATCCGCGGACGGGCCCGCCGAAGCGTCACGGCGACGACGACCGCGAGGCCGGCCAGCACGGCGATGAGCGTCAGGTCGGGTGCCAGCCAGAGCGCTGCGAGGTGCCGGGTGGACAGCCCGCTGACCAGCGGATCCTGCGGATGGTCCAGCACCCACCGCTGCACGGGGTCGAGCTGCGGTTGCGAGTAGGCGACGATGGCCGCGCTCGCCGCGCCGGCCGCGACCAGTGTGGCCAGCCACCAGCCGAGGCGTCGCCCGCCCAGCATCTGTGGCAGCGCCCCCCGTGCGCGCTCCGCGGCGAGGAGGAGACCGCTGGCCGCGCCGATCACTCCGATGGGATAGGCCGAGAGCAGGAAGTACAGCTCACTGCCGGAGGGGTGCCGGACCAGGAACGGCAGCACCAGTCCCGCCCCTGCGGTGCCCAGGCAGACCCAGCCGGCCGGGTCGCCGGGCCGGTAGCCGACCTGCAGCAGCGCACCGAGCAGCCGCGGCAGCAGGGGAAGGAGGAACACGATGGTGACGGTCGCGAGGGTGAGGGCGGTGCCGTGCCTCCCGGTCAGGAAGAGCGACGAGGGATCTCTCTCCTGAGCCGGGAACATGGAACCCAGCCGTGCGATCGCCGCCCCGAAGGGCTGGCGTCTCACGCCGTAGGAGCTCGAGCCGTAGATCGTCAACGATGCTGCCCCGAACACGGCCAGCAGCACGACGAGGGCCGACACGCAGCGACGCAGCAGTGCCCAGTCGCGTCGCAGCACCTGGACGACGGTGGCCAGGGCGACGCCGGCGACCAGGACCGGGATCTCGGAGGACTTGGAGCCGGCCGTGAGGACCACGAGGGGGACGAACAGTGCCACCGGGACCGCGCGGTCGCTCGGTGACCGGCGGAGGAAGGCGAACAGGACGCCGGCGACCGCGATGCTCGCCACCCAGCCCAGGGTCTGCGGCGGGCTGGATCGCCAGGTCCGCTGCAGGATGCCGGTGGAGCCGTCCTGGGTCGTCCACCTGCTGGCCTCGGAGATGTCGAGCACACCCAGCATGACCGCGGCCAGCGGACCGGCCCAGACCCGGCCGGACAGCCGTCGCGCGACCACCGCCGTGAGCATCAGGATCGCCGGGACCATCGTCGCGGGCCCGAGCCGCAAGGTGCTGTCGAAGAGCCCGACACCGGTGTGCGTCGTCAGGTTGGCGGTGATCGCGTAGAGGAACCAGTGATAGGCCAGCGGGGTCCCGGCGACGGACGGGTAGGTGGGCACCAGCGAGTGCCGCAGCTCTCCGAGCAGGTCCAGCTGGAACATCACGTCGGGGGAGTAGTCGAGGCCGGAGACTCCCGGATCCGGCTGGTAGGCCAGCAGGCTCGTCGCGAGCATCCATCCCAGGGACACCAGGAGGACGCCGCCGAGCACGAGGACAGGGGCCGGGCCCCAGCCCGGCGCCGGCCGGGCGAGCACCCGGCGCCGCGCCCACGGGATGCTGAGTCCCAGCGCGACGACCAGTGGTCCCACCAGGGAGGGACCGGGCGAGACGGGCAGGACCCGGTCCAGGAACCAGGCCGTCAGGGCGACCAGGCAACCGGCGGCCGTGGCCCACGACACGTCCTCGATGAGCGGGGCCGGGGCGCTCCGGCTGATGCGCACCACCACGAAGCCGGGTGCGAGCACCCCGATGAGCACCGCGAACGACCAGCGAAGCACGTCGGCCACCGGGCTGCCGGTCAGAGTCACGGTGAGGAACCAGGCGACGACGGCGACGACCAGGACCCCGGCCGGGACCAGGCCTGCGACCGACGGAGCAGCGGGCCGCCGCACGACCGGGCCGGTCCGAGCCATCCTTGCGTCCCCCTTCTCTGCCGCGCGTGGCGGGCCGCCTCCGGCCGCCGACCCGCGACGGGTCAACGCTAGTCGGACGGGGCTCGTCACACGCGTGCGGCCAGCCGGTAGCGTCCCGGTCGTGCCCGTCGACCCGATCCAGCAGCTGCTCCGGCGCCCGCCGGGCCTCCCGGTGGCGGCCGGTCTCGACGCGGTCGTCGCGGCGCTGCGATCCCGGGGGACCGTGGTGGTGCAGGCGCCTCCGGGCACCGGCAAGACCTCGCTGGTGCCGCCTGCCGTGGCCGCGATGACGGGGACGACCGGCCGGGTGGTGGTCACCCAGCCACGCCGGATCGCCGCGCGGGCCGCTGCCCGCCGGCTGGCCCACCTGCTGGGAGAGCCGGTGGGCGAGACCGCCGGCTACGCCGTGCGCGGCGAGCGACGCGGCGGCGCGACCACCCGCGTGGAGTTCGTCACCACCGGCATCCTGCTGCGCCGGCTGCAGCGCGACCCCGACCTCCCCGGAGTGGCCGCGGTGGTGCTCGACGAGGTGCACGAGCGGCAGCTCGAGTCGGACCTCACCCTGGCGCTGCTGGTGGCCGTGCGCGCGCACCTGCGCGAGGACCTGCCGGTGGTGGCGATGTCCGCGACCGTCGAGGCCGAGCGCACCGCGGCGGTGATCGGCGGCGCGGCGCCCGCCCCCGTGGTGGTGGTACCCGGTGCGCTGCACCCCGTCGCGGAGCTGTGGTGCCCGCTGCCCCCCGGCGTACGTCGTGCCGACGACCGGGGCCTCACGCCTGCGTTCCTGGACCACGTCGCGGACACCACCCGCCGTGCGCTGGCGGAGCAGCTGGGTGACGTCCTGGTGTTCGTGCCCGGGGCCGGGGAGGTCTCCGCCGTGGTGCGACGCCTGGCCGGCGTCGACGCCGACGTGCGCCCTCTGCACGGCCGACTGCCGCACCGTGAGCAGGACCTGGCACTCCTCGAGGGTCCCCGGCGCCGGGTCGTGGTGTCCACTGCGGTCGCGGAGTCCTCGCTGACGGTGCCCGGGGTCCGCGCGGTCGTCGACGCCGGCCTCTCGCGCGAGCCGCGGGCGGACCACCGGCGGGGGCTGGCGGGGCTGGTCACCGTCAGCGTCAGCCGGGCCGCTGCCGAGCAGCGGGCCGGGCGTGCGGGCCGTGAGGGACAGGGAGCGGTCTATCGGCTCTGGTCGCAGGCGGAGCACGCCCACCTCGCCGCGCACCCGGAGCCCGAGATCGCGACCGCCGACCTCACCTCGTTCGCCCTGGAGATCGCCGCCTGGGGCAGCCCGGACGGCTCGCGGCTCGCCCTGCTGGACCCGCCGCCGGCCGCCGCGATGGCCGCCGCCCGGGCCGCGCTGCTCGGCCTCGGCGCCGTGGCCGAGGACGGCTCGGTGACCCCGCGCGGACGGGCGGTGGCGGCCGTCGCAGCGGACCCACGACTGGCCCGCGCCCTGCTCGACGGCACCTCGGAGGTCGGCGCGAGACGGGCCGCGGAGGTGGTCGCCATGCTGTCGGAGGACGTGCGCGCCCCCGGTGGCGACCTGGTCGCCGGCCTGCGGGCGGTGCGGCGCGGCGGACCGGGGACCACCGCCTGGGCCTCGGTCGCCAAGCAGCTGCAGGGCTCGCTCCCCGCCGCGCTGCGGTCCCACGACGGCGAGACCGGCATCACCGACGACGTCGCGGTGGGCGTGGTCGTCGCGCTGGCTCACCCCGACCGGGTGGCGCGCCTGCGGCCCGGGGCGACGGCCTACCTGATGGCGTCCGGCACCGGAGCGGTCCTCTCCGAGCGGGAGTCCGCCCTGGCCGGGCAGCCGTGGCTCGCGGTCGCCGACGCCGACCGACGGCCGGGGACCCGCGACGCGACGATCCGGACCGCCGCCCCGCTGCAGGAGGGGATGGCGCTCGAGGCCGCGTCGGCGCTGTGGCACGAGGAGGAGCAGGTCTCCTGGACCGCCGGGCGCGTGCTGGCCCGGCGCAGCACCCTGCTCGGTGCGATCGAGCTCTCCGCGGTGACGGTCCCGGACCCGTCCCCCGCACTGGTCGCCGTCGCCGTGCGGGAGGGGCTGCGCGTGGACGGGCTGGCGCTGCTGCCCTGGACGACGGCGGCGACCGCTCTCAGGGCCCGGATGTCCTTCCTGCACAGGGCTCTGGGCGCCCCGTGGCCCGACGTGTCCGACGAGGCTCTGCTGGTGGGCGTCGAGACCTGGCTCGGCCCCGAGCTGGCGCGGGTGCGCGGCACCCGCGACCTGCGGCGGCTCGACGTGCTGGCCGCGCTGCGCCGGCTGCTGCCCTGGCCGGACGCCGGGCGCCTCGAGGAGCTGGCTCCCGAGCGGGTGCGGGTGCCCAGCGGTGGCCAGGTCCGGGTCGACTACGACGGGGACCAGCCGGTGCTCGCGGTGCGCA
>JBDTXF010000145.1:0-7284 GCA_040006355.1 Nocardioidaceae bacterium
GTCTCGACGAGGACACCTGGGAGGAGATCGAGGACACCCTGATCACCGCCGACGTCGGGGTGACGCCCGCCCAGGAGCTGGTTGCGCGGCTGCGGACGCGGGTGAAGGTCGAGGGCAGCTCGTCGGCGTCGATCAGCGACATCCTGCGACAGGAGCTGGTCACGCTCGTGGATCCCAGTCTTGACCGGTCGCTGGCCGTGAACCGTCGCGACGGCCGGCCGGCGGTCGTCTTGATGGTCGGGGTGAACGGGACGGGCAAGACCACCACGGTCGGCAAGCTGGCCCGGGTGCTGGTCGCCGAGGACAAGCAGGTCGTGCTCGGTGCTGCGGACACCTTCAGGGCCGCTGCCGCCGAGCAGCTCTCGACCTGGGGTGAGCGCGTCGGGGTCCCGACCGTGCGCGGGCCGGAGGGCAGCGATCCTGCCAGCGTGGCGTTCGAGGCGGTGCGGACCGGCGTCGAGCAGGAGGCCGACGTGGTGATCGTCGACACGGCGGGTCGGCTGCAGAACAAGGCCGGACTGATGGACGAGCTCGGCAAGGTCAAGCGTGTCGTGGAGAAGCAGACCCCGGTCACCGAGGTGCTGCTCGTCCTCGACGCCACGACCGGCCAGAACGGCCTGCGTCAGGCACGGGTGTTCAGCGAGGTCGTCGAGGTGACCGGCATCGTGCTGACCAAGCTCGACGGCTCCGCCAAGGGTGGGATCGTGGTGGCCGTGCAGCGTGAGCTCGGGGTGCCGGTCAAGCTGGTCGGCATCGGCGAAGGCGCCGACGACCTGGCGCCCTTCGACCCGGAGGCGTTCGTGGACGCCCTGCTCGGCACGACGTCCTAGCCGTCAGCCGCTCCGGCTCTGGCGGTCGCCGACCAGGACCCCGCGCAGGGTGAAGTCGACCAGGGCGTCGACCTCGTCGGGCATCGGCATCGGCCGGTGGGTGATCGTCCGTCCGGCGAGCATGCCCCCCAGCCACTGGATGGCGGCGTCTTCGTCGAGGTCGGCGCGCACCTCCCCGCGGGCGATGGCGCGCTCGAAGGTCACTCGCGTGCGCTGCTCGCGGCGCTCGGTCGCGACCCGGTAGAGCATCGCGATCCGACCGTCCCGCACGGACTCGGCGATCGAGCTGCGCAGGAACGCGGCGCCCTCGCGGGTGTTCACGAACGCGATCACCGACCGGTAGCTCTGGGTGAGGTCGCTGACCACCGAGCCGGTGTCCGGCTCGGGCATCTCGACCGAGTACAGCGTCTCCATCGCGGCGACCGCCAGGTCCTCCTTGGACGGCCAGCGCCGATAGACCGTCGCCTTGCCGACCCTGGCGCGTGCGGCGACGGCGTCCATAGTGGTGCCGTCGAATCCTCGCTGGAGCATCAGCTCCGCCGCAGCCGCGGTGATCCGGTCGTCGGTGCCCGGGGTCCGGGGTCGGCCACGGCCGCGGCGTACGCGCGGCGGGGTGGGGGAGTCGTCCGGCGCCTGGACCAGGTGGCCTGGGGGCAGCGGTACGCTCGTCATCTGTGGACCTTAGCCCCGATATCGATACTGACCCAAAGAATGAGTACGCAATTGTACGACCTGCCGAAGGTGTAGGACACGCAGCCGTAACATCCCGGCGGCAACCGTCACCTCAGCGCAACATGCGCAGCCGCGCGTTGAAACCTGCGACCACCATGGTGAGGGCACCGGGGCTGGGGGGCACGACGACGAGGTCTTGCCTGCCCATCTCCCTCTCCCGCAACTCATCGAGGTAGAGATACATGAATACAGGCGATACCGCTTGGGTGCTGGCCTCCTCGGCCCTGGTGCTGCTGATGACGCCGGGTCTGGCGTTCTTCTACGGTGGCATGGTGCGGTCGAAGAGCGTGCTCAACATGCTCATGATGAACTTCGTGACGATCGGCATCGTGTCACTGCTGTGGGTCCTCTACGGCTTCTCCGTCGCGTTCGGCAACGGCAAGAGCGGACTGTGGGGGGGACTCGACTGGGCGGGCATGAAGCACATGACCGCCGTCGAGACCACTCTCAACGGCAGCGTCTACGGCATCCCACTCCTGGTCTTCGCCGCCTTCCAGCTGATGTTCGCGGTGATCACCCCGGCGCTGATCAGCGGTGCGATCGCCGACCGCGCCAAGTTCGGCGCCTGGATGGTCTTCGTCGTGCTCTGGGTGACGATCGTCTACTTCCCGGTGGCGCACTGGGTGTTCGACTTCGGCGACAAGAACGGCGTCGGGGCCGGCTGGCTCGCCCACCGGGGGGTCCTGGACTTCGCCGGCGGGACCGCCGTGCACGTGAACGCCGGTGCCGCCGGTCTGGCGCTGTGCCTCGTGCTGGGCAAGCGCATCGGGTGGAAGAAGGACCCGATGCGACCGCACAACCTGACCCTGGTGATGCTCGGTGCCGGCCTGCTGTGGTTCGGCTGGTTCGGCTTCAACGCGGGCTCCGCGCTCGGTGCCAACGCGCTGGCCGGGCAGGCCTTCTTCACCACGATGATCGCCACCGCCACGGCGATGCTCGGCTGGCTCGCCGTCGAGCGGCTCCGCGACGGTCATTTCACCAGCCTCGGCGCCGCCTCCGGCGCGGTCGCCGGTCTGGTCGCCATCACGCCCGCCTGTGCGTTCGTGACGCCGATCGGCTCGGTCGTCCTCGGCCTGCTCGCGGGCGCCGTGTGTGCGATGGCAGTCGGCCTCAAGTGGAAGCTCGGCTTCGACGACGCGCTCGACGTGGTCGGCGTCCACCTGGTCGGCGGTGCGCTCGGCGCCATCTCCCTCGGCTTCATCTCCAACTACTCGGGCACCGAAGGGCTCTTCTACGGGGGCAGCATCTCGGTCCTGGGCAACCAGGCGCTCGCGGTCCTCTCGGTCGGCGGCTACTCGTTCATCGTGGCCTACATCCTTGGCAAGCTGATCGACATGACGATGGGCTTCCGCATCACCGAGGAGGAGGAGGTCGAGGGCATCGACCTGTTCGCCCACGCCGAGACCGGCTACGACATCCACTCGGCCGGCACCGGGGCCGGTGCGCTGTCCAGCAGCATCAAGCAGGCTGACGCCGAGGCGAGGGGCGTGAACGCATGAAGCTCATCACCGCGGTGATCAAGCCGCACAGGTGGGAGGAGGTCCGGGGCGCCCTCGAGACCTTCGGCGTGACCGGCATGACGGTGAGCGAGGTGAGTGGCTACGGCCGGCAGAAGGGCCACACCGAGGTCTACCGCGGCGCGGAGTACGACATCGCGCTGGTGCCGAAGATCCGTATCGAGATCGTCGTGGACGCGTCCGCCGCCGACGACGTCGTCGCGATCATCGTGAAGACGGCCCAGACCGGCCGGATCGGGGACGGCAAGGTCTGGGTGCAGCAGGTCGACTCCGTGGTCCGGGTCCGCACCGGGGACCGGGACGAGGCGGCACTCTAGGGTCCACACCACGACCCGAGAGCACCGCCGACGCCAGGCGGGGACCCGGGAGGCCGGTCCTCCCGCCCGGTTCCCGCCTGGCGCGCGTCGTACGAGACATCGCAGGTCCCCACAGGTCAGAAGGAGAGCTGCTCATGAAGCTGGTCACCGCAGTGGTCAAGCCGCACAAGTGGGAGGACGTCCGCTCCGCCCTGGAGATGGTCGGGATCACCGGCATGACGGTGAGCGAGGTGAGTGGCTACGGCCGGCAGAAGGGCCACACCGAGGTCTACCGCGGGGCGGAGTACGACATCGCGTTGGTGCCGAAGATCCGCATCGAGATCGTCGTCGACGACCCGCAGGTCGCCGAGGTGGTCATGGCGATCGTGGACACCGCACGGACCGGCAAGATCGGAGACGGGAAGGTGTGGGTGCTCCCGGTCGACAGCGTGGTGCGGGTGCGCACCGGCGACCAGGACGAGGCCGCGCTCTGAACGCTGGCAGTCCGGGTCCCTCATGACGCAGGCGGGACGGCACCGGCGCACCGCCGAGGCCGACGCCCTCTGCGCCGCGGCGCTGGAGAAGGCACTGGGCGGTGGCGACGCGACCGGGCTGGCGCTGGTGGCGGTGGGCGGCTTCGGTCGCTGCGAGCTCGCGCCCCACAGCGACCTCGACGTGGTCCTGGTGCACGACGACGACAACCGTGCGGTCGACGTACGCCGGGTCGCCGAGCAGGTCTGGTATCCGCTGTGGGACGCCGGGGTGGACCTCGACCACTCGGTGCGCGCCCTGTCCGAGGCCGCCGACGCGGCACGCGCCGACCCGCGCGTGGCGCTCGGCCTCCTCGACACGCGGCACCTCGCGGGCGACCCGTCGGTGACGCTGCGGCTGCGTGCCGACCTGCTGGCGCACTGGCGGCGCAATGCCCGGCAGGAGCTGCCGGCGCTGCGCAGGCTGGTGGAGGCCAGGGGAGTCCGCCAGGGGGAGCTCGCCCACGTGGCGGTGCCGGATCTCAAGGAGTCGGTCGGCGGCCTGCGCGACGCGACCGTCCTCAAGGCGCTGGTGGCCACCTGGCTGGTCGACGTCTCGCACGCGGACCTGGAGCCGGCCCGGCTGCAGCTGCTCGACGTCCGCGACGCCCTGCACGAGCTCACCGGGCGGGCGACCGACCGCATCGCACCCGAGCTGTGGGGCGACCTCAGCGAGCGGCTCGGGCTGCCGGACGCTGAGGCGGCCCAGCGTCAGGTGCGCGGGGTGGGACGGCGCATCACCCATCTGTCCCGCCTGACCTGGCACCGGGTGGAGGCGGTGCTGGCCCGTCCCGCCGCCCGCCAGCGACGGGCGCCCGACCTCGAGCGGGTCGCCGCGGGAGTCGCGGTGTCCGGTGGCGAGGTGGTCCTGGACCGCGGCACGCGGCCGGCCGCGGACCCGCTGCTCCTGCTCCGGGCCGCCGCCGAGGCCGCCGAGCGCGGCCTGATGCTCGCGCCGGCGACGGCCGCCCGGCTCGGCCGGGAGGGGGCGCCGCTCCCGTAGCCCTGGAGCCGCGAGGCCCGCAACCTCTTCACCCGGCTGCTCGCCGCCGGCAACGGGCTGCTGCCGGTGTGGGAGACGCTCGACGAGACCGGCGTGCTGGAGCACGTGCTGCCCGAGTGGGACCGGGTCCGGCTGCTGCCGCACGCCTCGGTCGTGCACCGGTTCACCGTCGACCGGCACATGGTCGAGACGTGCATCGAGGCGTCGCGGCTGATCCGTCGCGTGTCCCGCGCCGACGTCTTGATGACGGCCGCGCTGCTGCACGACATCGGCAAGGCCGAGCGCGTCGACCACTCGGTCGCGGGGGAGCCCCTCGCCGGCGCCGCCGCGGAGCGGATGGGCTTCGACGCCCGCGAGGTCGACCTGGTCCGGGGTCTCGTCCGCTGGCACCTCCTGCTCGCCGACGTGGCCACCACCCGTGACCTGGAGGACCCCGGCACCGTCGCGTACGTCGTGGAGCGGATCCCCGACCTGGAGACCCTCGACCTGCTCGAGGTGCTGACCGAGGCCGACGCCCGGGCCACCTCCACCCAGGCGTGGACGGGCTGGCGGGCCGGGCTGATCGCGGACCTGGTGAGACGGGTCCGCGCCGCGCTGCTCGACACCCCCGACGCCACCGAGCCGGTGTCGGACTCCCTGGACCGGGTCGAGGTGCCCGAGGCGGTGCGTGAGGACCCGCGCCGGATCGACGTACGTGTGCTGCCCGTGGGCGACGGCACCACCGTCACCGTGGTGTCCGGTGACCGGACCGGGCTGATGGCCGACGTCGCCGGTGCCCTGGCGGTGCACCGGGCCTCGGTGCGCTCGGCGCGTGCCTGGAGCCAGGAGGGCTTCGGGGTCTCGGAGTGGGAGATCGACGAGACGCACCTGGACGAGGCGATGCTGCGCGAGCGGTTCGAGGCCATCGCTCAGGGCCGACTCGACCCGGCGGCCAAGCTGCGGCCGCCGCGGGGCCGGCGACTCGAGCCGGCGGTGCGGATCCGTCACGACGCGTCCACCGAGGCGACGGTGATGGAGGTCCGCGTCGACGATCGGCCGGGCGTGGTCTACCGGGTCTGCGCCGCGCTGGCGCGGCTCGAGGTCACTGTCCGCTCGGCGCACCTGACCACGCTGGGGCCGCAGGCCGTCGACGTGTTCTACGTCCAGGAGCCGGGAGCCGGGGTGCTGTCCGACGAGCGGGCCGCATCGGCGGTGCACGCGGTCCGTCGTGCCCTCCAGGACACGGCTACGCTGGACGCTGGCCGCGGCTGAGCGCCGCGACCGGACCCACCCGCTCGAGCGAGGACTGCCACCTGTGTTTGCGACACTCTCCGACCGTCTCGCCGCGACCTTCAAGAACCTGCGGGGCAAGGGTCGGCTCTCCGACGCCGACATCGACGCGACGGCGCGCGAGATCCGGATCGCCCTCCTCGAGGCCGACGTGGCGCTGCCCGTGGTCAAGGTGTTCGTCGACGCGGTCAAGACCCGGGCGCGCGGGGCCGAGGTCAGCGGGGCGCTCAACCCCGCGCAGCAGATCGTCAAGATCGTCAACGACGAGCTCGTCACCATCCTCGGTGGCGAGACCCGTCGGCTGAGGTTCGCGAAGACTCCACCGACGGTGATCATGCTGGCCGGTCTCCAGGGGGCCGGCAAGACCACGTTGGCCGCCAAGCTGGCGCTCTGGCTCAAGGAGCAGGGCAACAGCCCGCTGCTGGTGGCAGCCGACCTTCAGCGCCCCAACGCCGTCACCCAGCTGCAGGTCAACGGCGAGCGGGCAGGGGTCAAGGTGTTCGCCCCCGAGCCGGGCAACGGCGTCGGCGACCCCGTCTCGGTCGCCCGCCGCGGCCTCGAGGAGGCCCGTCGCACCCTCCACGACGTCGTCATCGTGGACACCGCAGGCCGCCTCGGCGTCGACGCCGAGCTGATGCAGCAGGCTGCGGACATCCGCGACGCGGTGTCGCCGGACGAGATCCTCTTCGTCGTCGACGCGATGGTCGGCCAGGACGCCGTCAACACCGCGCAGGCGTTCCTCGACGGGGTCGGCTACGACGGGGTGGTGCTGACCAAGCTCGACGGCGACGCCCGGGGCGGTGCGGCCCTCTCGATCGCCTCGATCACCGGGCGTCCGGTGATGTTCGCGTCGGCCGGCGAGAAGCTCACCGACTTCGACCTGTTCCACCCGGACCGGATGGCCTCCCGCATCCTCGACATGGGCGACATGCTCACCCTGATCGAGCAGGCCGAGAAGACCTTCGACGAGGCCGAGTCGCGCCAGGCCGCCGAGAAGCTCCTGCAGACCGGCGACTTCACCCTCGACGACTTCCTCAAGCAGATGCAGCAGCTCCGCAAGCTCGGCTCGATGTCGAAGATCATGGGGATGCTGCCCGGGATGGGGCA
>JBDTXF010000146.1:0-7234 GCA_040006355.1 Nocardioidaceae bacterium
TGACGGCACCGACGTAGGTCACCTTCGCCTTCTCAGTGGCGTAGTTGACCGAGGCAGTGACACCACCGAGCTTGTTGAGCTTCTTCTCGATCCGCGCAGCACACGACGCGCACGTCATCCCGCCGATGATGAGCTCGACATCGCTCGGCACATCGCCGGCGATCGACGGCTGCTCCGCGGTGGGCTGGGCCATGGCGTGACCTTCTGTTCTCGGGCTGTCCTCGGACGGTTCCCGGGTATTGGGGTGGCGGTGCGCCTGGGCGTTACCGGGCGAGCTGGTAGTCACCGGCCTCGTCGAGTGCGGCGGCGACGTCTGACTCGTCCAGGGGTGTCTGGCTGGTGACCGTCACCGACGAGGCGCCACCGGCCTCGAGGTCGACGTCCACGCCCGTGACGCCGTCAAGTGCCTTGAGCTCCTCTGCGACAGCTCTGACGCAATGGCCGCACGTCATGCCGGTGACGGAGTAGGTCTGGGTGTTCATCTGTGTCTCCTTCGCGATGTTGTGAATCGGTGTCATTGGGTGATGCGTGCGGCGCTCAGGAACGCACGAGACGGGCGATTGCTGCTGACGCCTCGGTGACCTTCGCCTCTGCCTCTGCGCCGCCTACCCGGACTGCGTCGCTGACACAGTGTCGAAGGTGCTCATCGAGCAACGAGAGCGCCACCGTCTCCAGAGCCTTGGTGGCGGCCGAGACCTGCGTGAGGATGTCGATGCAGTAGGTGTCGTCATCCACCATTCGCTGCAGACCCCGGACCTGGCCCTCGATCCGCTTGAGCCGGTTGAGGTAGGCCTGCTTGTCGCCGATGTAGCCAGGCTTTGCGTCGGTCACAACACTTCCTCCTGTCGAGCACGCTCCGGAGACATCCGACTCAGACAATACCCCCAGAGGGTATAGCAGGCAAGGCCTCGCCCGACATCTCGGCTCCTCACCGTTGAACCACGTCGGACTGTCCGGCTCCGCACCCGACTGCTCCCGCACTGGTCACACGTGGGCTCCCCGGAGAGGCGATACCAAACCGGGTGGCCCGCCACCGGTGCAGGCCCCCTGGCTTACCAGTGCCAGATTCGTCGGTCTCCGATGCGGGATCCTTGGCCCCTGCCCCACAGGCCAGTCGTCGGATGACCAGGGCCGAGGTGATGCGGGCGTGGCCCGCACATGATGCAGGCCACGCCCGGCCCAGCGCGAAAGGCCCTGCCGGCGGCAGGCTCGGTCTATGGCTAGGAGCCGAGGATCTTCTCCATGTCGGCGATCTCGGCGGTCTGATCGGCTTCGATCTTCTTGGCCAGGGCCACGGCGTCGGGGTTCTTGCCGTCCTTCTGCTCGGTCTTGGCCATCTCGATCGCTCCGGAGTGGTGGCTCGTCATCATGGTGAGGAACATGCGGTCGAACGTCGGGCCGGTCGCGGCATCGAGCTTCCTCATGTCGGCGTCGCTCATCATGCCGGGCATGGAACTGCCTGAGTGACCCATTCCGCTCATGGAGTCAGACGGGACCTTCTGGCCCCAGTCCTTGAGCCATTGGGTCATGGTGTCGATCTCGGGACCCTGAGCGCCCTCGATCTTGACGGCCAGCGTCTTCACCTCGGGGGCCGAGCCGTTGGTCCGGGCCAACGTGGCCATCTCCACGGCCTGCCGGTGGTGCGGGATCATCGACTGGGTGAAGGTGACGTCGGCGTCGTTGAAGGTTCCGCCGCTACTGGTCTTGGAGCCGTTGCCGCAGCCGGCGACGGTGAGCGCCACCGCGAGGGCGAGCGCGACAAAGCTGAGTGTTCTCTTCATGGGTATCTCCTGAGTGGTCTGTCGAATAGAAGCATGCGAACGCAGCGGGGCCGCCAGAAGGCGGTCCTCAGCGGATCAGCAGCGCCGGATCGACAGAGCAGTCAGGGATGGCGGGTCGGCCGCGCGACCGGGGTAGACCCTGGCTCTCACCTGGCGAGGCAGTGACCACCACACCGAGCTCACCCCCCGACCGAGGAGCAGCCGAAGCAGGGCGATCAGACCGACGGCGAGGATCGCCATACACATCGCCATGCTCATGTCCATGCCGACGTGCCCGGGCGCGCTCGCGAATTGGACCGGCCGCCGGGCTTGACCAGCAAGCGGGTTGGCAAGGTCACCCTCGTCGATGACCGATGCATGGAAGCCTGCCGCAATTGGGCTCATGGACATCCCACTCATCGCGGTTCGGGAACTGGTCTGCATCCCTCCATCACCGTGGCCGACCAAACCGTGCATCCCGAAGAGGCCCGCAAGCACCATCAGCAGCCCGGCCAACCGCAGCGGAGTACCGCCCGGCTTCGCTGCAACGGAAGGGCGCATGCTCACAGTCTCGAGTCTATCGACCGCTCTCCGGGTACGAGTACAGGGAGCGGCCGAGGCCGGGGACTTTGCGCCCCGGTCGAGATCACTCACCGCGGTGGTGGGTGCGGCCCGACTCGGGAATTCGGACTAGGGTTGGTCGAAGGCGCCCCGGTGTCGCGCAGCCTCGTGGAGGCCCTGGCGGCGACGAGTACTGGCGGGTCCGCCTCGGCCTTGGGGCTCGCCGAATCGGGATCCTGGTAGCCCTCGGGTGTGGTGCCCCGCGATGCAGAAGGCCAGCGACGACCAGGGCGGCCGAGGCGAGTAAGTTCAGGGCTGCGAACCCGAACTGGTAGTCGGGATCAGTTTTGGGTTACTGCCTCTGATGCCTCCACCTTGCGAGCCGGATGTGTCCCGCGGTGCTGTCGGACCGGTCCGGAGCGCAGGAACAGCGCCATCACCGGGATGAGGTACGCCGCCCAAGCGGCGAGCATCAGCAAATTCGGGTCCGGGCGGAAGCCGAGTAGACCCTTGAGCAGTACCCCGTACCAGCTGTCCTCGGGGACAGCGGCTCGAACGTCGAACGCCGCCGCGGCCCGCCCCGGCAGGCAGGACGCCTCCTGAAGCGCGCCGACTGCTCCGGCCAGGACGCCGACGGCCACGACCACCAGCAGTGCGCCGGTGACCCGGAAGAACTTCGCAAGGTTAAGCTTCATCGCGCTGCGGTACAAAAGGTATTCCAAGCCGACCGCCGCGGTGATACCAAGGACCGCGCCGAGCAGCGGGCCGGAACCGGCGCCCGTGTTGTTCTCGATGTTGCTCCACAAGAACAGGGCCGTCTCCAGCCCCTCACGTGCGACGGCGATGAACGCCGTCGCCGCAAGTGCCAGGGCGCCGACCCGGACCGCAGCGGACACTTTGCCTTCGAGGTCGCTCTTCATGTGCCGCGCCGCCGAGCGCATCCAGAACACCATGTAGGTCACGAAGCCCACCGCGATGACCCCCAGTAACCCGGCGAAGATCGGCTCGGCGGTGTCCGCCAGTTCGCGGGCGGTGAAGTACAAAACAGCCCCGAACCCGAGGCTGACCGTGATCGCGGCCGCGACGCCGATCCACAGCGGCCGCAGCTGGCTGCGGTGCCCGGTGCGGCTCAGATACGCCACCAGAATGCCCACCACGAGGGAGGCTTCGAGTCCTTCGCGCAGGCCAATGGTGTTGCGGCGGCGGGTCGAACCGCCGCCGCTGCGTGGCTGTCCTCGTGGTGGTAGCCGCCAGCTACAAGCATCCCCGGGGGATCTGACCGGCGGACCCAGTCCTCCAGGCTGCACGCCATCTATTCGGTCACAGCCAGCTCGGGCAGAACCACGATCTGGGCATCTGCCGCGACCGCTTCCGCGATGACCTCGTCAAGAACATCCCTCTGTCGTCGTTCGTCCAGCGGGCCGACCGGGAAGTGCGAGTCGCTGAGACGCCAGCCGACCGACAGTTCCTCGACGCTGCTGTTGGGCGAGCACGTCGCGAGCACCGTCTCGTCGGTCACGAGGCCAGCGAGTACGACGGTCAGTGCATAGTCGAAGACGACTTAAAACTGTACCCGCCCAAGTCTCCGGCGAGCCGCAGATGCCTAGTCGAGTTCATCCGGTTGCCAGTCGCCAAGCTGGAGTCTCCGGCGGTGCTTGGCCCACATATGTGGGCGTCCGTGTCGGGCTGCTCTTGCGGCTCCCGATCACCTCGAGATCCGTGGGCAGCGTGTACCACGGGTCAGGCGATCGGGAGCCGGTATCGGTGTGCGACCCGCGCGTGTTCACGGCGGCCAGTCACTTTTTGTGGGTGTGGTCTCTGTGGTCGTCAGACTGCTGGGTCTCGCTGTTCTTGCAGCCGGTTCGACCGTCGTCGTGGCCCTCGCCGTGTCCACCCATCATGAAGATCATCATCAGGGGGCAAGCCAGGAGGACTCCGTAGAACAGTGCACTCTGCAGTGGCACGCCGAAGAGCAGAGCGACCACAACCACGCCGGCGCCACCGAGAAGCATGTACTTCATGTGGCTCAGGGGGCTCATCGTCACCATCTCCTCTTGCTTTACGTGCTGTGCTCAGTCTGCGCCGCTCAGATGGAGGTTCGACAGGGCGCCCGTGAAGGTTCAGTGAAGACCGGCGTTGTCCATCAGACGCCAGCCAACTCAACAAGCCCCGGCACCTGAGACATGGGCACTGGGCGGAAGGAACAACCTCGCCGCTCGACATCGCGTCAGTGCCCTACATGCCCGCTGTGGTCGGGCGACTGTGCCGGCGATGGGGTCTCTGAAGGGTTGCCTGAGATGGCGGGGCCAACCACAAATGCTGACAGCGAGAACATCGCAACGAAGATGGCGAGCGCGATCGCGGGCGCTTTCCAGGTCTTGAATCGAATGTGCAGCCGTCGGAGGAGCGGCAAGGAGAACAGCAGTCCCAAGGCGCCGAACAGCAGGTTACCTCCCGCGCCCGTTACCAGGGCAGCACCGAAGATGAGCCCGACGTGGTGCAACACGTGCGGAAGCAGACCCAACAACGCTCCGAAGACGGCTGAGACAGTGCGCCACGCTCTCGCGAGAAACCCGCCACGTCGTTCCTCAGCCACGTGCTCGACGTCGGCACCTGACTGGCCCTGTCCCGACCCGGTCAATGCAGTTGGAGCGGTCACTTCTTTGCCACCTCATCCTCTTTGGGTGCCTCCGAGGGCCACCATGAGCGCAAGGTAGAAGATGGGCCTTGTTGCAGTATGGAGAACTCGATCGACTGTTCCACTATTGTTCAGGGCACGCCAGCTTTGCAGGGACTTAGGTCCTGCATGTGCCTAGGCGAAGGGCCTCTAGCAAGGAGGGTCACGACTCGACCGGCCAAGTCCGTGGACCTGATGGTTGCCGCTCTCGACATGTTCGCTTGGCGAGCCTCAGGGTCCTCGCGCCGACGGTGCTGACGCCCAACCGGCGACCCGGCGACAGGCACACGCCGTGTTGCCGAAGGCATCGACGCGTGAAGGGATACGGTCACTCACGCCAGTGAGAGGAACAGTTTCTCCATCTTCTTGACATCCAAGCTGTCTGTGCCTTCGCCGTTGGTGAGGCATTGCTGGAGGCCGGTGGCGACGATGGCGAATCCGGCGCGGTCCAGTGCTCGGGAGGCGGCCGCGAGTTGGGTGACCACATCCTCGCAGTCACGCCCCTCCTCCATCATGCGGAGTATGCCGGCCAGTTGTCCCTGGGCGCGTCTTATGCGGTTGATGACCGGCTTCATCTCCGAGGGGTCGAGCACCACTAGTTCTCCTCGTTCAGTGCGGCGAAGGCCGCTTTGATTCGCTGCTTGGCGTCGGTTGCGATCGTGTGGAGCGCCTCGTTGTCAGCAAGCCCCATCATCGCGTCGGGGTCGAAGGCCTCGACCACGGTGGTGTCCGGGTCCAAAGACCTGACGACGACGTTGCACGGCAGTACGGCCGCGATCGACGGCTCGGCCTGGATGGCCTCATAGGCCAACGGGGGACGGCAGGCGCCGAGAATGATCTGTGGCGCGATGTCGACGTCAAGCTTCTCCTTCAGTGCGGCCTGGAGGTCGATCTCGGTGAGCACGCCAAACCCCTGGTCGCCGAGTGCGATGCGAACGGCCTCCACCGCCGCGGGGTAGGGCTGGTTCAGGGTGGTGGTGATCGTGTAGCTGCTCATCATTCGCTCCTTCGCTGACCGTTTCACTTTGCTCCCTAGCCTTGCACTTTCGCCCCCATGGGGACTTAGCCGAGGCGTCCATGGCCGACCTGACCCTTCGCGACCTACACATTCAGGATACCCCCCAGGGTGTCTTTGTGTTAGCTGCGTATACCCCCTCTACCGAATTCATCGGACCGCAAGAAGCCCTGAAAGGACGCAGCCGAACGGTCCAAGGCTCCTGTCCGGCTCATAGACCCCCCGAGCTTCGGGAGGCAAGCCACCCATCTGGTCCCGGTCTCCGGTTTGACTGGCACGGGCGCAACTGGCAAGTCCCGGTCCGCGCCGGGGTGGTTCGGGGCACGAACAGGATTCTGGGAGGGATCGGGTCGTTCACCGCTCAAACGTGGATCGCCTGGAGAATCCTCAGGTGTTGCGCGAGTTCCTCGAGGCTGGTCCATTGAGAACACCGTCGACGACCGTGCGGACGCCACGGGGTTCGCGCCTACGAGGTGGCGGCTGGCAGCGTCACGGTAAACGTTGCCCCGTGGCCTGGACCGGCACTCTGGACCGAGATGCGTCCGCCGTGGGCCTGGACCAAGGCCTTGGTGACGGTCAGACCTATCCCACTCCCGCCTCGGTCGCGGCTGCGGGCAGTGTCGACGCGGTAGAAGCGGTAGAAGACGTAGGGCAGGTGTTCTGGAGCGATCCCTTCGCCGGTGTCGGTGACCACGAACTCCACCTGGTCGCCGACGGTGCGGGCAGCGAGTCGCACCTCTCCCTTCGGCGGGGTGTGGCGCAGGGCGTTGTCGAGCAGGTTGCCGAGGATCTGTGCCATCCGTTCGGGGTCGACGTCCACCTGGACGTCGGCGGTGACGTCCTCGGTCAGCTTGACTTCCTTGGAGGTGTACCTGTCACCAGTGGCCCGTACGGCGGCCGCGGTGAGCTGTCGTGGGGCGGTCGGCACGGTCCGGATCTCGATCGCGCCTTCCTGGGCGAGTGAGACGGCGGTGATGTCCTCGGCGAGCCGCCCCAGCCGGTGGGAGCTCGCGTGGAGAACCGCGAGCGTGGGTGGGTCGAGCTCGCGGACGCCGTCCTCGAGTGCCTCGAGGTGGGCGTCGAGCGTTGCCAGGGGGGTGCGCATCTCGTGGGCGAGGTCGCCGAGCATCCGGCGCCGGATGGTCTCGACGCGGTCGAGACGGTGTGCGAGCTCGTTGAACGTCTCGGCCAGTGTGTCGAACTCTCGCCCGAGGGACGGGG
>JBDTXF010000147.1:0-7216 GCA_040006355.1 Nocardioidaceae bacterium
TCTTCCTGGCGCAGCGGGCGTTCATCGAAGGTGTGACGCTGACAGGGGTGAAGGGGTGAGGCTCCGATGAAGCTCACGGTGGTCGGTGGCGGGTCGACCTACACCCCGGAGCTGGTCGACGGACTCGCACGGATGCAGCACGTCCTGCCGGTCGACGAGCTGGTCCTGGTGGACCCGGCCCACGACCGGCTGGAGCTGGTCGGTGGCCTGGGTCGGCGGATCCTCCAGCGCTACGACCACCCGGGCGTGCTCGTCACGACCTCGGACCTCGACGCAGGCGTGGACGGTGCGGACGCTGTGCTCCTCCAGCTGCGAGTGGGTGGTCAGGCCGCACGCAACCAGGACGAGACCTGGCCTCTCGAGCGTGGCTGCGTGGGGCAGGAGACCACCGGAGCGGGCGGCCTGGCGAAGGCGCTGCGCACGGTGCCGGTGGTCCTCGACATCGCCTCGCGGATCGAGAAGGCGAGCCCGGACGCGTGGATCGTGGACTTCACCAACCCGGTCGGGATCGTCACCCGAGCCCTCCTGGAGGCGGGGTATCGGGCGGTGGGTCTGTGCAACGTCGCCATCGGCTTCCAACGCAGGTTCGCAGCCCTGCTCGACCTGGAGCCCGACCGGGTGCGGCTCGACCACGTGGGGCTCAACCACCTGACCTGGGAGCGACGGGTGCTCGTCGACGGTCAGGACCGGCTCCCGGAGCTGCTCGGAGCCCACGCCGAGGAGATCGCCGCCGACATCGAGCTCCCGACCTGGCTGCTGCGGCAGCTCGGCGTGGTGCCGTCGTACTACCTGCGCTACTTCTATGCACACGACGAGGTGGTCCGCGAGCTCCGCGCCTCGCCCTCTCGCGCTGCCCGGGTGGCCGAGATCGAGCGTGAGCTGCTGGAGATGTACGCCGACGTGCGGCTGGACACCAAGCCCGAGCTGCTGACCCAGAGAGGTGGCGCGTTCTACTCGGAGGCGGCCGTGGCACTGTGCGCGGCGCTGCTGGGCCGGTCCACGACGAGCGAGGAGCAGGTGGTGAACGTGCGCAACGGGGACACGCTGCCGTTCCTGCCGCCCGATGCCGTCGTCGAGGTCCCGGCCAGCGTGGGAGCCGGCGCCGTGACACCCCTGCCCGCAGCGCCGCTCGCGCCGCTCTTCGCCGGTCTGGTCTCCGCGGTCACCGCCTATGAGCACCTGGCTCTCGACGCGGCGCTCCTCGGCGGGCGGCAACGGGTCTTCGAGGCGCTGCTCGCGCACCCGCTGGTCGGGCAGATCGAGGTCGCAGACGGCCTGACCGACCTGTTGCTCGCGCACAACCACGACTTCCTCCCATGGGCGTGAGAGCCGCTGTGCTGGCGGTCGACGCCGGCAACTCCAAGACCGACGTGGCCGTCGTGGCAGCCGACGGGGAGGTTCTGGGTGCCGTGCGCGGGACCGGCTTCATCCCGCACATCGTCGGTGCCGAGGAGGCTGTCGAGGGTCTGCACCAGCTGGTCGAGCGAGCGGCCACGGCCTCTGGCCTCGGCGAGCCGACCGGCATGGTGGGACACGTCTCCGCCTGCCTCGCCAACGCCGACCTGCCCCTGGAGCAGAGGCTGCTGGAGCAGGCAGTGGCGGCGCGGGGCTGGGGAGCGACGAGCGCCGTCTGCAACGACACGTATGCGCTGCTGCGGGCCGGTCTCGACGAGCCGCACGGCGTCGCGGTCATCTGTGGGGCCGGGATCAACTGCACCGGTCACCGGCGCGACGGCCGTGAGGCCCGCTTCGCCGCGGTGGGTCACATCTCCGGCGACTGGGGTGGAGGCGGGTTCCTCTGGACCGAGGCGATGTGGTGGGCGGCCCGATCGGCGGACGGACGCGGTCCGCACACCGCCTTGCGCGAGGCGCTGCCGGCGCACTTCGGGCTGTCGTCGATGGAGGCGCTGATCGAGGCGGTGCACCTCGGTCACCTGGTCCCGGAGCGCTGCGTGGAGATGACGCCCCTGCTGTTCGACGTCGCGTCGGGCGGGGACCGCGTCGCGTCGGACGTCGTGGGTCGCCAGGCCGCCGAGGTCGCCGCGCTCGCGGTCGCGGCGCTGACCCGGCTGGAGCTCCTGGACGAGCCGGCTCCCGTCGTCCTCGGTGGGGGCGTGCTGACGGCGGGTCACCGCATGCTGCTCGAGGGCATCGACGAAGCACTCGCGGCTGCGGCACCGATGGCCTCCGCCCGCGTCGTCACCGCTCCGCTCGTCGTCGGCGCCGGCCTGCTCGGCTTGGACCACATCTCGGCGACGGCCGCAGCCAAGCAGCGGCTGCGTGAGTCCTACCACCCGCCGTGGGGGCCGCCGGCCCGGGATCAGACGACATGAGCCCGACTCCGCGCTGCCGGACCATCCCCCTGGGGGGCACACCCTGATGACGACGCCCGGCACGGCCGGTGGTCCTGGTGAGCTGATGGCGGCGGAGATCGCCGAGCAGCCGACCGTCCTGGCCCGAGCGTTCCACCAGTCACGACCGCAGGTGCGCGCGGTCGCCGCCCGTCTGCAGAAGGCTGGTCCGCGGTTCGTGGTCCTGGCCGGCAGGGGCAGCAGCGACCACGCCGCCCTCTACGGCAAGTACCTGATCGAGACGGGACTGGGGCTTCCCTGCGGCCTGGCGTCGTTGTCCACGTTGACCGGGTACGACGCCGAGCCGGAGCTGAGCGACGTCCTGTGGATCGCGGTGAGCCAGTCAGGCAGCTCTCCGGACCTCGTGGAGTCCACGCAGAAGGCGGCTCGGGCCGGTGCGCTGACCCTGGCCCTGACCAACCGTCCGGAGTCGCCGCTCGCGAGCGCTGCAGAGCTGCACATCGACGTGGGCGCAGGTCCCGAGCTGTCGGTCGCTGCGACGAAGACCTACACAGCCCAGCTGCAGGCGCTGTGGCTCCTCATCGACGCTGTGCGCGGTGGCAACGGGGATGCGGCGCGGGCCGTGCCCGATGCCGTCGCCGAGGTGCTCGAGGCCGATGCCGTCAGCGGGCTCCGGGACCGGTTCCGCTACGTCGAGCGTCTGATCACCGTCGGCCGCGGCTTCTCCTACCCGACCGCGCGGGAGAGCGCCCTCAAGCTGATGGAGACCTCCTACCTCGCGGCCCACGCGTTCTCTGGGGCCGACCTGATGCACGGACCGCTGGCCATGGTCGACCAGGACGGTCCGGTGGTCGTCGTCGCCCCCCGAGGCATCGCGGGACGACTGCTGGTTCCCGTGCTGAGCGCGCTGCGTGAACGCCGGGCCGACGTGGTCGTCGTCGGTGACCCCGCCCTGGCACACGAGCACCGCGCGCGGGTGTGCGTGCCGGTCCCGTCGCGGGTCGAGGGTGCACTCAGCTCGCTGGTGGAGATCGTGCCGCTGCAGCGGCTCGCGCTCGAGCTCGCCCTGGACCGTCGCCTGGACCCCGACCATCCCCGTGGCCTCAGCAAGGTGACGGAGACGACGTGAAGGAGACGACGTGACGGGCCCGCCCCCTCAGGACCACCTCGTCACGGCGGGGCGAGTGCTCACCCCCGACCTGATGCTGAGACCCGGCTGGGTCGAGACCCACGGAGGCCGGATCGTCTCCGTCGGGCGGGGAGCGGCTCCCCGGCGTCCGGACGCCGAGCACCCGGACGAGGTCCTGGTGCCGGGGTTCGTCGACACGCACGTGCACGGTGGAGGAGGAGGGTCGTTCTCCACCACGGACGCGGCCGAGGCGCGTGCGGCGGCCGCGACGCACCTGCGGCTCGGCACCACGTCCCTGGTGGCCAGCCTCGTGACGGCCCCGATGGCTGAGCTGGGTGAGCAGGTCGCCGTGCTCGCGGACCTGGTGGGACACGGCACCCTGGCCGGCATCCACCTGGAGGGCCCGTGGCTCAGCCCGGAGCTCAACGGAGCCCACGATCCCTCAGGTCTCTCGACCCCCACGGCTGATGCTGTGCGTGCGCTGCTCGACGAGGGCCGTGGCACGGTGCGGATGGTGACCTTGGCGCCGGAGCTGGACCACGGTCTGGACGCCGTACGTCTGCTCGTGGGGCAGGGGGTGGTGGTCGCAGTGGGGCACACCGCTGCGGACCATGCGACGACGCGGGCAGCCGTGGACGCCGGCGCCACCGTCGCGACGCACCTCTTCAACGCGATGGCGCCCCTGCACCACCGGCGTCCCGGCCCGGTCCTCGCTCTGCTCGAGGACCCTCGGGTGAGCGTCGAGCTCGTCGTGGACGGGGTGCACCTGCACCCGTCAGTCGCGGCGTTCGCGGCCAGGGCTGCGGCGGGCGGGTTCCATCTGGTCACCGACGCCATGGCGGCAGCGGGCGCTCCCGAGGGGCTCTACCGGCTGGGACGGCGGGCTGTCCTGGTCCAGCACGGGGTCGCGACCCTCGCCGGCGCCGCGACGATCGCCGGCAGCACGCTGACCATGCACGCAGCCCTCCTCAACGCGGTGCAGGCCGGCATCCCGCTGCTGGACGCGGTGCGAGCCGCGACGGCCACGCCGGCCGACCGGCTGGGGCTGCGTGACGTGGGGACCCTCGCACCGGGGCGAGCTGCGGACCTGGTGGTGCTCACCGACCGTCTCGACGTCGTGCGGGTCATGCACCGGGGCACGTGGCTCTGACCTCGTCGTCCGCAGGTGGGGCAACGACGCGCAGTGGCCGCATGGCGTGATGGACGGGCACCACGACCTCGCACGCTTCGTGTCGGCGCAGGACGCGGGGGGGCACCTACGACGCGGCGCTGGCGGAGCTGCGACGGGGTCGCAAGACGTCCCACTGGATCTGGTTCGTGTTCCCGCAGATCGCAGGACCCGGGCGGCGTCGACGCCCAGAAGCTGCAGTCGTCGATGACACTGTTCGCACGCTCCGCACCTGAGGAGCCGGTGTTCGCGGCGGTCCTCGACCAGGACTTCGGCGGGAACCTGCACCAGGGCACCACGAGCCGGCTCTAGTCGAGCTCTCGCGGGGCCAGGGCGGAGAGCAGCTCGTAGACCACGTGCGAGGCGGCGATGCCGGTGATCTCGGCGTGGTCGTAGGCCGGTGACACCTCGACCACGTCGGCGCCGACCAGGTTCAGCGAGGAGAAGGACCGCAGGATCGCCAGCAGCTCGCGCGAGGTGAGTCCGCCGGCCTCCGGCGTACCCGTGCCGGGCGCGAACGCGGGGTCCAGGACGTCGATGTCGACCGAGACGTAGACCGGGCGGTCCTCGACCCGCTCGCGGATCCGCTCGACGACGCCACGCGCGCCCAGGTCGTCCAGCTCGACGCTGCCCACCACCTCGAAGCCGAGGTCGCGGTCGTCGACGAGGTCCCGGGTCGAGTAGAGCGGGCCGCGGGTGCCGACGTGCAGGCACCCCGACCGGTCGAGCAGGCCCTCCTCGGAGGCGCGCCGGAACGGCGTCCCGTGCGTGTACGGCGCGCCGAAGTAGGTGTCCCAGGTGTCGAGGTGCGCGTCGAAGTGCACGACGGCCACCGGACCGTGGTGGGCCGCGACGGCCCGCAGCAGGGGGAGCGCGATCGTGTGGTCCCCGCCGATCGTGACGATCCGACGACTCCGCTCAAGAAGCGAGCGCGCGCCGGCCTCGATCTGGCCGATGGCCTGCTCGATGTCGAACGGGTTGGCCACCACGTCGCCTGCGTCGACGACCTGCTGGTGGGCGAACGGCTCGATGTCCACGGCCGGGTTGTAGGGCCGCAGCAGCCGCGAGGACTCGCGCACGTGGCTCGGACCGAACCGTGCACCGGGCCGGTAGGACACCCCGGCGTCGAACGGGACGCCGACGACGGCGACGTCCACGTCGGTCACCTCGTCGATCCGGGGCAGCCTGGCGAAGGTGGCGGGTCCCGCGAAGCGCGGCACGACGGTGCCGTCGACGGGGCCGCGGGGTGGCTCGGAGGTGCTCATCCGGCACCTTTCGTGAGGCGGTCGAGTGGCAGCAGGTCGGGTCGCTTGCACCGACCGCCGGTGGCGAACTCGTGCCCGCGCACGCGACCCCAGACCCACGGGGTCATGTGGCTCGCGATCCAGCGCAGCTCACGGGCCACGACCCGCACCGGGCCGGGGGAGTCGTCGGCCGCGATGCCGGCGCGCCAGTCCTCCGCGTCCAGGCCGTAGGCCTCCGCCAGCGCGGCCGCGATCCGTCGGTGCCCGTCGGTGTTCACGTGCAGCCGGTCGTCGTCCCACAGCGAGGGGTTCCCCGCGAGCGGCTCCGCGGCGAAGTCGACCACCACCACGCCGTACGCCGTGGCGGACTCGCGCACCACCTCGTTGAGGTAGTCGATCCGCGAGCGGAGGGCGAAGGTCAGCGGTGCCACCCGGCTCATGTCGGGCATCGTGAAGCTGAGCACCTGCGCCCCCGACTCCCGCAGCTCGGCGTGCATCGTGAGCAGGTTGTCCCGCAGGCCGGACCGGTCGAACCGGGGCCGCAGCAGGTCGTTGACACCCGCCACCAGCAGCACCACGTCCGGGGCGAGCGCAACGGCCCGGTCGAGCTGCTGGGCGCGCACCTCGGCAGTGGTCTGGCCGCGCACGCCGAGGTTGGCGTAGAGGAGTCCCGGGTCGCGCTGGGTGAGGTGGCCGGCGAACCGGTCGGCCCAGCCGACGAAGGTGTCATCGGGGCCGTGGTCCATCAGTCCCTCGACGGTGCTGTCTCCGAGAGCAACGAGCCGCATGGTCATGGCCCCATCCTCGCTGAGGCGCTCAGGCGGCATGCACCCAGGCGTCCGCAAGGGCGCGATAGCTGCCGATCCGGCGGGCGCGGTCCAGGCTGGGGGTGACCACGACGATCTCGTCGACCTGGGCCCGCTCCTTCATCTCGAGCAGCCGCTCGGCGACGATCTTCGCCTCGCCGGTGACCATCCGCGGGTCGCGGTCCACGCGGCGGCTCCGGAACGCGGAGGAGCGGGCGTAGTCGCTGACCTCCTCGGGACGAAGGGGCTCGCGCTTGTTGCGCGAGAGGTTCTGCATGGTCAGCGCCCACGCAGCCTCGAACTCGACGACGGCGTCCTCGTCGTCGCTGGCGAAGCTCAGCACCGACATCGCGGAGCAGGGCTGGTCGCCGTCGTGGCGCGGCCGGAACTCGCGGCGGTAGTCTGTGAGCACCTCGAAGGCGATGTCCGGGCTCTGGTGGTGGGCGAAGACCGCGCTGAGACCGTTGACGGCGGCGAAGCGGGGACCGTAGTGGCTGGAGCCGAGCAGGAACACCTGCGGCTGCTCGTCGACCACCGGTGCGGCGACCAGCGAGCGG
>JBDTXF010000148.1:0-7175 GCA_040006355.1 Nocardioidaceae bacterium
CACCGCGGCGATCGCTGCTTCGACCTCGGTGTCGACCTTGCCGAAGACGATGTCGGGGTGGGCGGTCGCTGCCTTCTCGTAGACCGGAGCGAACTGCCGGCACGGGCCGCACCAGGAGGCCCAGAAGTCGACGAAGACGATCTCGTTCGTGGTCACGGTGCTGTCGAAGTTCGCCGCGCCCAGCTCCACGGTCGTGGTCACTGTCTGCCTCTCTCTCACTGTCCTATGACAATACCCCGGGGGGTGTTACCATCTTCACTATATATACCCCCCTGGGTATCAACAAGCGAGGAGGGAACCATGCGAGAAGTCGACTTGACGCAGCTCGAGGTCGCCATGCAGCGGGGCGCCACCGTGGTGGACGTCCGTGAACCGATGGAGTACGTCCAGGCCCACGTGCCGGGCGCCGTGCCCATCCCGATGGGCCAGCTCTCCGCGCGGCTGGGGGAGCTCGACAAGGGTTCCAGCGTGCTCGTCATCTGTGCCACGGGCAACCGCAGCTCCGCGATGACCGACCTGCTCACCACCGCCGGATATGACGCCTTCAACGTCGCCGGCGGCACCATGGCCTGGCTACGCTCGGGCCGTGCCGTGGCAAGCGGGCTGCGATGAAGCCGGTCACCGTCCTGACCCTCGACACCCCGAGCCTGGGTGACCGTAGCTACCTCGTCCACGACGACGAGGTCGCCTTCCTGGTCGACCCGCAGCGTGACATCGACCGGGTCCTCGTCCTCCTGGACGAGCACGACGTACGGCTGAGCGACGTGTTCGAGACCCACATCCACAACGACTACCTGACCGGTGGCCTGGCGCTGGCCACCTTGACCGGGGCGGCCTACCACGTGAATGCCGCCGACGAGGTCGCCTTCGAGCGCAGCCCGATCAGCGACGGCGAGACGGTGTCCGTGGGGGCCCGGATGCGGGTCACCGCGCTGGCCACCCCGGGTCACACGTTCACCCACCTGTCCTATGCGCTCACCGACGCCGGTGCCGGCCTGGACCAGTCGGTCGGGGTCTTCTCCGGCGGCTCGCTGCTCTTCGGTGCCACCGGACGCCCCGACCTGTTGGGTCCCGACCACACCCACGACCTGGTCCGCCACCAGCACGCCTCGGCACACCGGTTGGCTGATCTGCTCCCTGATGACGCGGGGGTGTTCCCGACCCATGGCTTCGGCTCGTTCTGCTCGGCCAGCCAGTCGGAGGCCACCGCCTCGACCATCGGGCAGGAGAGGCAGAGCAACCCGGTGCTCACCCAGGACGAGGCGGCGTGGGTCGAGGACCTGCTCGCCGGGCTGGACGCCTGGCCGACGTATTACGCCCACATGGGTCCGGGCAACGCGGCCGGGCCGTCCGCCCCCGACCTGAGCCTTCCTGCCCTGGCCGACCCGGGCGAGCTGCGCCGCCGCATCGAGACCGGGGAGTGGGTCCTCGACCTGCGCAACCGCACGGCGTTCGCGGCCGGCCATGCCCCAGGCACGCTGAACTTCGGCCTCGACGGTCAGTTTGCGACGTACCTCGGCTGGCTGATCGGCTGGGGCACCCCGCTCACCCTGCTCGGCGAGACCGCCGAGGACGTCGCCCTGGCGCAGCGTGAGCTGGTCCGGATCGGCATCGACCGCCCCGCGGCTCACGCCACCGGAAAGCCCGAGGACTGGACCGACGGCGAGGTGGCCAGCTTCCCGACCGCCACGTTCCCCGACCTGGCCCAGGTGCTGCACCACCGCGAGGTCGTGCTGCTCGACGTCCGCCGGACCCAGGAGTACGCCGAGGGCTGGATCGACGGCTCGATCAACATCCCCATCCACGAGCTGCCTGCCCGCCTGGCCGAGGTTCCGCCCGGGGAGGTGTGGGTGCACTGCGCCGCCGGCTACCGGTCCTCGGTCGCAGCCTCGCTTCTCGATGCCGCCGGACGCAGCGTGGTCGCGGTCGACGACGACTACTTGCGAGCCGGCGAAGCCGGGCTGCGCATCATCGAGCCCGGACGGTAGGCCGGGTGTGATCATTGCCCTCGTTGCCGTGCTCGCCGGGGCGCTCATCGGCCTCAGCCTGGGCGCCCTGGGTGGGGGCGGGTCGATCCTCGCCGTACCCGTGCTGGTTTATGGACTCGGGCAGACGCCGATCCAGGCCACCACCGGGTCCCTGGTCGTGGTCGGGGTGACCTCGCTGACCGGCGCGCTCGCCGCCTGGCGGGCCGGCAACCTGCTGCCGGGCCGGGGCGTCGCCTTCGGCCTGGTGGCCATCGCCGGCGCCGCGGCCGGGGCCAAGGCGTCGGCGCACGTCGATGGCGCGGTCCTGCTGGCGGCGTTCGCGGTGCTGATGCTGCTGGTCGGCGGATTGATGGCGGTCCGACAGCTCCGGGGCGGGACGTCCACGACCGCCGAACGCCCGGGTCTCGACGACCCGATCATCACCTTCAGCCCGACGTTCGCCTGCAAGTGCCCGCGCGCGCTCAAGGTGCTGATGACCGCCACCGTGGTGGGTTTGCTCACCGGGTTCCTCGGGGTCGGCGGCGGCTTCCTGGTCGTGCCGGCGCTGCTGCTCGGCCTCGGGCTCCCGATGCGGTATGCCGCCGGCACCTCGCTGGTGGTGATCTCGATGACCAGCGCGGCCGCCCTCGCCGTGCGGGCCGGCAGCGGCCTGCACCCCGACTGGTGGCTGGTCCTGCTGCTCACGGTCGCCTCCGCCGCCGGGGGGTACGCAGGCGTCCGGCTGGCGTGCCACACCGACACCAGACGGCTCGCCGGGGCCTTCACCGCCCTCGTTCTCGCGGTGGCGATCTACACGGCCTCGCAAGCACTGCCCGCCCTCATCTGACCGACCACAGACTCACGGAAGGGAACATCATGTCAACGACGGCTCACCGCCGCCACGCCCCACCCGCAATCGACCCCGCCATCGGCTACCGACCCGGTCCCCTCGGCCGGCTCGGCGTCGCCGTGAGCCGGCACGCCCGGCTCACCACGGTGGTGTGGTTGCTGGTGATCGTCGGCCTCGGCGCCTTCGCCCCCCGGGTCGAGGCCGAGCTCTCGGGCGCGGGCTGGCAGGCCGACGGCTCGGAGTCGGTGGCCGCCCGCGAGCTCGCCCAAGCGCACTTCGGCGGCAATGCGAGCTCGGCGATCCAGGTCGTCGTGCACTCCACCGACGGCGCGGTCACCGAAGGTGTCGGCCGACAGGTGCTGGCCCGAGCGACGACGATGCTCGAGGCCGACTCCCGGATCGCCGTTGTCCTCCAACCCCGGCCCGTGGCCACCCTGAGCCAGGACGGCACGACGGCTGTGCTCCTGGCCGGCGCCGGGGCAGACCCCAACGAGATGGTCCGCGCCGCCGATGACCTCAAAGGCCCGCTGCAGGGGCTGTCCACGACCGGCGTCCAGGTCAACCCGACGGGCGCATCGCTGCTCTGGTCGGACTTCAACGAGGCCAACCTGTCCGCGATGATGAAGTCGGAGCTCTACTCCTGGCCGGTGACGCTTGCCATCCTGGTCCTCGCGTTCGGTGCCCTGGTGGCAGCCGGGCTGCCGCTGATCCTGACCCTGGCCGGTCTGGTCGCCTCGGCCGGTTCCCTGGTGCTTATCAACCACGTAGTGCCGGTCTCCATCTGGGCGATGAACTTCGCGATGATGTTCGCGCTCGCACTAGGGATCGACTACGCGCTGTTCCTCGTAGTCCGGTTCCGGGCCGCCCGGATGGGTCACCACGAGAACGCCCGGCAGGCGATCGCGGAAACCATGGACACCGCCGGCAAGGCCGTGCTGCTCTCCGGCGCGACGGTGCTGATCGCGCTGGCCGCGGTGATGCTGGTGCCCTCACCGTCGTTCCGCTCGATGGCGGGCGGGATCATGCTCTCGGTGGTGTTCGTCCTCGCAGCCACCCTCACCCTGCTGCCGGTGGTGCTGTTCAAGCTCGACCACAAGATCAACAAGCTGTCCCTGCCCTGGATGCACACCGGGGAGCACCGCTCGCCCACGTTCCAGGCATGGGGCGAGCGGCTGTGGAAGCGACCGTTCGCGTGGGGGCTGGCCTCGCTCGTAGTCCTGCTGGTGCTGGCCGCACCGATCGCGGGCCTGAAGACCTCGATGCCCTCGATCAAGGTCCTTCCCGAGACCGCCAGCGCCCGGGTCGGCTACGACCTGGTCCAGAAGTCCTTCGGGACCGGTGCACCCGGGACCTTGCAGATCGTGGTCAAGGACAGCCAGGCGACGGGGGCCCAGGCGGTCCTGCTGGCAGATGCGGGGATCACGGGAGCCATGCCCGCCCAGCCCGCCACGGACGGCAGCGGCCTGTCGCTGATCTCCGCGGTGCCCACCGTCGACCCATCCGACCCGGCGTTGGGCGAGACCGTCGACCGGCTGCGCGCCGACCTGCCCACCTCGGCAGTACTCGGGGGCGCCGCGGTCGAGAACCTCGACCTCAAGGCCCAGCTCGACAAGTCCACGCCGCTGGTGATCGGCGTCGTCCTCGTCCTGGGCTTCCTGCTCCTGCTCATCGCGCTCCAGGCACCCCTGATCGCCCTGCTCGGGACCCTCGCAAGCCTCCTGTCCACCGCGGCTGCGTTCGGGGTGGCCCGACTGGTCTTCCAGGAAGGCATCGGCGCAGGCCTGCTCGGCTTCGAGCCGCAGGGCTTCCTTGATGCCTGGGCACCGGTGTTCTTCTTCGCCATGATCTTCGCGATCGCAATGGACTACACCGTGTTCCTGCTCGCCTCCGCGAAGGAGCACTACGAACACTCCGGCGACCCCAAGGAGGCGATGGTCGGTTCCCTGGCCCACTCCGGCCGGGTCATCTTCGCCGCAGGAGCAGTGATGGTGGCGGTGTTTCTCACCTTCGCGCTCTCGGGACCACTGCCACCGAAGGAGATGGGCATCGTGCTCGGTGTCGCCGTGCTCCTCGACGCGTTCCTGGTGCGACTCGTCCTGCTGCCGGTGCTCCTGCGCCTGACCGGCAAGGCGGCTTGGTGGGCTCCGTGCTGGCTGACCCGCGTCCTGCCTGACATCCGCTTCTCCCACACCTGATCAACCAGCACCCCTTCACCTACCAAGGAGAACCACCATGTGCCGAGCAGTCCGATGCAAGACCTGCAGCAAGACCACCTGGGCCGGCTGCGGCCAACACGTCGCACGCGTCAGGGCCGGTGTCCCCGCTGGACAGTGGTGCCGCGGTGGCCACAGCGCGGCCGACAGGGCCGCCGCTGCTGGGTCCAGCGACGGCGGGGGCTTCTTCAGACGGGTGTTCAGCCGCTCTTGAAGATGACGGCAACATCGGGCACTCGATCGAGCCCATCGCCACTACCTCCTTGGTCCCGGGCACAAGTGCCCGAAGCCTCTAGGCCGACCCATCTCTTCCAGACACAGTGAAATCCTCAGCAAAGGAGTCCCATGGCCGACGTCGTCGTTCTCGGAGCAGGAGTGTCGGGTCACACCGCGGCGCTTCATCTCAGGCGCATGCTGGGCAGGGATGACACCGTCACGGTCGTCTCGCCCAACTCCCAGTGGAACTGGATACCGTCGAACATCTGGGTCGGTGTGGGCCGGATGTCCAAGCAGAAGGTCGTCTTCCCGCTCGCACCGGTCTATGCCCGACAGGGCATCGAGTTCCGTCAGGCCAAGGCCGTCGCGCTGCGGCCCGACGGAGACGAGGCCGATGCTCGCGGGGCTGTGGACATCGTGGCCACCGGTCCGGGTGCCGCCGGTCGCGAGGAGCGGGTCCGCTATGACTATCTGATCAACGCGACCGGACCGCAGTTGAAGTTCGGTGCCACCGAGGGGCTCGGGCCTGATGGGCACACCGTGTCGGTGTGCACGGCCGACCATGCGATCGAGGCCGCCGCGGCCCTGGGTGAGTCGATCCGCCTGATGCGCACCGGTGTGTCCCAGACGCTGGTCGTCGGCATGGGCCACGGGACCTGCACGTGCGAGGGAGCAGCCTTCGAGTACGTTTTCAACGTCGACCACGAGCTCCGCCAGGCCGGGGTCCGCGAGCTCGCACGCCTGGTCTACCTCACCAACGAGGCTGCACTCGGCGACTTCGGTGTCGACGGGATGACGTTCGAGGACATGGGCTTCCAGACCTCGAGCGAGCTGTGGACTGCATCGCTGTTCCGTGAGCGCGGCGTCGAGCCGATCCTCGGCGCCCACGTGGAGCGGGTCGAGGCCGGGATGGTGCATTATGAGACCCTCGACGGCGAGCACCACAGCCTGGGCTTCGACTTCGCGATGCTGCTGCCACCTTTCGGCGGGGTGCCGCTGGCTGCCTACGATCGTGCCGGCGCGGACATCACGACCGAGCTCTTCGCGCCTAGCGGCTTCATGAAGGTCGACGCCGACTACACGCCCAAGCCGTACGAGGACTGGCGTGCCGAGGACTGGCCCGAGACCTACCTGGCCCCCGGCTACGACAACATCTTCGCGGTCGGTATCGCCTTCGCTCCCCCGCACCAGATCTCGCGGCCCCGCACGAGCGTCAACGGCACCGTCATCACCCCGTCTCCGCCGCGCACCGGGATGCCGTCGGGGGTGATGGGCAAGACCGCAGCCCTGACCATCGCCGACCGGATCAAGCACGGGTCAGAAGCCGAAGCGCACACCGCCTCGATGGCGCGGATGGGCGCGGCGTGCGTGGCGTCGGCCGGCGCGGGCATGCGCAAGGGTTCACCGCGTCGATGACGATGATGCCCGGCGTACCCGACGACGCCCGGTTCACCACCGGCCGCGACCTGCGTAACACCCGCGGTGAGATCGGGCTCAGCGGCCACTGGGTCAAGCTCGTCCTGCACTACCTGTTCATCCACAAGGCCAAGGCCCGCTTCGGCTGGCACCTCATCCCGGAGTGATCGACATGACCCCCTCGCCCGACCCGGAGCAGACTCCGGCCGACCTCACCCAGCCCGTCGCCGACCTCAGCAGGGCGCCCCTGCCCACCGCAGCAACGCTGCGACGCCGCAACGCCCTGATCTTCCAGGTGACCCGGTTCGTCGCCTTCAACGCGCGCATCCTCCGGATGGCCGCCAAGGGCCACCACTGACCAATCGGGCGCCCGTTCCCCAGTAGGGACCATGAAAGGAACACCATGACCACCCAGACCCACACCGCCGGGCACGGGAAAGCCGTCCTCGACGGCCTCTCGCCGCTGCACCGCGCCCTTCGACGCGCGATCCCCGAGGTCTACCAAGGCTTCGG
>JBDTXF010000149.1:0-7164 GCA_040006355.1 Nocardioidaceae bacterium
AGCCACGGCGCGACCTTCTGCACCCGCTCACGCGGCGTGCGGTCGTAGAGGATCTGCGAGTTCTCGTTGACCCGGCTCGACAGCACGATGTTGGGCTCGCTGAACTTCACGGCGTACAGCAGCTTGTTGAACAGGCCGCCGACGGGCACACCCGCCTTCCCCGCGTAGGTGTCGAGGTTGGCTCCCGAGCCGCTGCCCGTGGGGAGGTCGAACTCGACGCTCTTGCCCTGCGGTGCCTTGCCGACGATGGAGTACTGCGGGCTCTTCTCGCCGAAGTAGATGCGCGGCTGATAGCCGCCCTTGAACATGTTGGACAGCGCACCCGTCGGGGGAAGGTCCTTCTCGGCCCAGACCGGCTTGCCGTCGTTGTTGGTCACCGGCTGGTCGGCGCGGTTGCTCTGGTTGCCATAGGCCGCGACCACGCCATAGCCGTGGGTGTAGACGGTGTGCTCGTTGGCCCAGTTGCGCTGGCTGTCCGGCAACCCCGCCTGGTCGAGCTCACGGACCGCGAGCACGACGTCGCGGGTGCGCCCGGCGATCTGGTAGCGGTCGACGTCGAGCACCCGCGGGACGCTGTAGTAGCCGCGGACCTGCTGCAGCTGCTCGAACGCGTCCGAGACCAGCGCCGGGTCGAGCAGCCGCACCCCCGGGATCGAGGTGGCGTCGGCCTGCAGCTTGGACCGGCTGAGGGTGAGCTGCGCGTTGTACGGCGTGACCTTCGTGCCGGCGATCCCGTAGGCCAGCCTGGTCGCCTTGATGTTCTGGGCGATGTAGGGGCCCTCCTTGTCCGGCTCGGAGGGCTTGACCTGGAACTGCTGGACGATGCCGGGCCAGATCACGCCGAGCAGGATCGAGGAGAGCACCAGCAGTGCGAGCCCGACCGAGGGCAGAAGCCAGGTGCGGCGGAAGATGTTGGCGAAGAAGAGGATCGCGCAGATCAGCGCGATGAAGGTCAGGATCGACTTGGCGGGCAGCACCGCCTGCTTGTCGGTGAAGCCGATCCCGGTGAACAGCCCGCCGGAGGCGTTGCTCAGGTTGTAGCGGCCCAGCCAGTAGTCCACCGCCTTGAAGAGCACGAAGAACCCGGCGAGCACCGAGATCTGCACCTGCGCGGCGCCGGAGAGCCGGTCCTGCTTGACCTGCAGCCGGATGCCGCCGAAGAGGTAGTGCACGATCACGGCCGCCAGCAGGCTCAGGATGGTCACCGCCATCCCGAAGTCGACCAGGTAGTGGAACCACGGCAGGTCGAAGATGTAGAAGCCGACGTCCTTGTGGAAGTAGGCGTCCTTGGTGCCGAAGGGCGTCCGGTTGCGCCACAGGAGGTACTGCCGCCACTGGCCGGCCCCCGATCCGCCCGCGAACAGGCCCAGCACCACGGCCACCGCGATCAGCAGCCAGCGACGCAGCGGGTCCACCACCTCGCGGTAGCGGTCGAGGTTGACCTGCTCGGCCGAGGCCGGCCGGAACAGCGGGCGGAAGCGGTAGGCCAGCACCACGTTGGCACCCACGACGGCGGCCATCAGCAGGCCGAAGAGCAGGAACAGCAGCACCTTGGTGCCGAGCACCTTGCGGAACACCTCGGAGTAGCCGACGCTCTTGAACCACAGCCGGTCGGTCCACACCCCGGTGAACACCGAGACCACGAAGAACGCGATCACCAGCACGATGATCGTGCCGATCAGGGCCCGGGAGCGTTGCTGCCCCCCGCTCGTGGGCACCCGGCGCGCGGGCTCGGGGGTGTCGTCGTCGAAGAGTCCGCTCACGTGTCTCAGCCGGTCCTGTCGGTGCTTCGTCGGTGCTCGGTCGGTGCCATGTCAGTTCTCGGGTCAGCTCTCGAGGGTGTCGAGCAACAACTGTAGGAGAGCAGGCACCAGGTCCGGCGCCTCCACGACCGACAGCGCGTCGTCGTGGCTGCGCATCCGCAGCGCGCAGTACGTCGAGCCGTCCCGTGTCGCGGCGGCCACCATGCGCACCTCCTGGCGCTCCGGGTGCTCCGCGGCGAAGCGCTCGGCCTCCTCGGGGTCCGCCGGCATCAGCGTGTCGGCCGTCGGCGGCAGCACCAGCCGCTCGACCACCGCGGCACAGCCGAGCACCTCGGCCGGCCACATGATCCTGGCGAGCACGGTCTCGAGGGGGGTGTCAACGGGCACGTCGTCCTGCTCGACGGGGGTCAGCGACCCCGACGCGGTGGCCTCGTCGAGGCCCATGGCCGCGGCCAGCGCGGGCTCGCGGGCCAGCAGGTCCGAGGTCGGCACCAGGGCGTAGAGCCGGGCGGGCTGGTCCCAGCCGGCCTCGGCGGCGTGCGCCTCGATCTCGCGCACCGCCTCCCGCAGCACCGGGTCGGCGGCGTCTGCCTCGGGCTGCGGGAGCCCGCTCATCCGCAGCTCGGGAGGTCGGCGCCCTTGTCCCGGGCGTAGGCCTCGAGGGACTGGACGGCGCTGTGCAGGGTCGGGGCCTTCACGAGCTCGATCTGGTCCTTCCTGACATCAGCATGCAGAGCCGAGGAGCAGTTGCCCGGGGGCACGAGGAAGATCCTGGCACCTGCGTTGCGCGCCGCGACGATCTTCTGCTGGACGCCTCCAATCGTTCCAACGCGTCCATCCTCGTCGATGGTTCCCGTTCCGGCGATGTCGGTGCCGCCGGTCAGGGACCCCGGGGTGAGGGTGTCGTAGACGCCGAGGGAGAAGATCAGCCCCGCGCTCGGACCGCCGATGCTCTCCCCCAGCCGCACCGAGACGTCGAACGGGAAGTCGTAGCCGGTGCCGATCTGGATCCCCACGACCGCCTTGGTGGGGTCGTCCGCGGAGGCCTTCGGCGTGATCGTCAGCCGCTTGGTGGCCGTGCCGCGGCGTACGACGATGGTGACCGGCTTGCCGGCCCCGCTCCTCTGGATCCCCTGGGAGACCTGCTCGACGCCGGTGATCCGCACCCCGTCGATCTCCTGCAGGAGGTCCCGGGTCCGCAGCCTGCCGGCCGCCGGGGACCCCTTCGTCACGGCGAGCACCTCGATCTGCAGCGGCAGGGTGTAGCCGAGCTCGGTGAGCGCCGCGGCGACCGCGGTGTCCTGGGAGCTGACCATCTCCACGTTGCTCTGCTGCTCGGACTCCTGGGCGGTCTGCTCGGGCGGATAGATCACGTCGCGCGGGTAGACCGCGCGGGTCTTGTCGAACCACGCCTCCAGGGTCTCCGCGAGTCCGATCCGCCGGGTCGGGTTGGTCACCGAGACGGTGGTGAGCCGCAGCTGGCCGCGGGTCGGGTAGGTCTTGTGACCTCGGACCCCGATCACCGGCTTGCTGCCGTTGTCGCCCAGGACGTTCACCGTCGGGCCGGGGCTCTCGGTCACGTAGGGGACAGGCAGGGCGAACGCGACCACGGCGAGCGCCAGAAGCAGACAGGCCACCAGGACGCTGGCCAGGGTGCGGCGGCTCATGCGCCCCACTGTGTCACCCAGCGGCAACTACGCAGAGCGCCGGGTGTCGTCCCCCGGGGCCGGGGTGGTCCGCCGCCGCGAGGGCCGCACGGCGATGCCGGTGCTGCGGTCCCGGACCACGGCGGGCCCGCTCCGACCCGCTCCCGGGTGCTCCCTGGCGATCGCCTGGGCGAAGCGCTCGAAGGCGGCCTCGGAGCGGTCGGTCTCCTCGCGCTGCGGTCGCCCTGCCCAGGCAGCCCAGAGCATCATGATCACCAGGACCACGCCCGAGGGCACCAACCACACCAGGATCTGCACCCCACCACTGTAGGAAGGCCTCGCGGCCCGGCGGCCGAGCCACGCCCTACGGCGTGCCGACCCATTCCTCGCTGCCGTCGGCGAACAGCTGGTGCTTCCAGATCGGCACGGTGGCCTTGAGCTCGTCGATCAGGGCGCGTGAGGCCTCGAAGGCCTCGCCGCGGTGCACCGCCGCGGTGGCGACGACGACGGCGGCGTCCCCGATCGCCAGCCGCCCGACCCGGTGCACGGCGACGACCCCGAGGACGTCGTACCGCTCGGCGACGGAGGCGACGACGTCCTGGAGCCGGGCCAGCGCGGTGGGGTGCGCGGAGTACTCCAGGCCGGTCACGTCGTGGTCGTGGTCGTGGTCGCGCACCGTGCCGACGAAGACGTCGATGCCGCCGACCGCTCGGTCCTCCAGGGCGAGGAGCACCTCGGCGACGTCCAACGGGGTCTCCCGCAGGTCCACGAGGCGTACGACGGGCAGCGCGGAGGTCACACGGCGAGCGTAGTGGAGTGACTCCCGGAGACGGATCCCGCGGTTGCCGGAGGCGAGTAGTTTGGAGTCATGACGAACGAGCCTGGTGACCGTTCCGACGGTGCGGACGACAACCCCTTCAAGGGCACGCCGTTCGAGCAGATCTTCAACGCCTTCGGCGGCGCCGGCGGTGGCTTCCCGGGCCTGCCCGGGATGCCGGGCGGGGCGCCGGGCGCCGGCGGGATGCCCGACCTGTCCGCGCTGATGGGCCAGATGCAGGCGATGATGGCGCCGCACGAGGGCTCGGTGAACTGGAACCTGGCCAAGGACGTCGCCCGCCGCACGGTCGCCCAGGAGCCGGACCCGTCCCCCACCGACCGGCAGCGCACCGACATCGCCGACGCGCTGCGTCTCGCGGACCACTGGCTCGACTCCGCCACCGAGTTCCCGTCCGGCGTGCGCGCGACCGCGGCGTGGAGCCGGGCGGAGTGGGTCGAGCAGACGATGCCGGTGTGGCAGCGCCTCGTCGAGCCGGTCGCGGAGCACGTCGTGGCCGCGATGGGCAACGCCCTGCCCGAGCAGGCCAAGGCGATGGCCGGACCGCTGATGGGCATCCTGGGCCAGGCCGGCGGCGCGATGTTCGGCAGCCAGGTCGGGCAGGCGGTCGGCGGGCTCGCCGCGGAGGTGCTCAGCGCCTCCGAGATCGGGCTTCCCCTGGGGCCGGACGGCACGGCCGCCCTGGTCCCCGTCAACGTCCGAGCGTTCGCGGACGGCCTCGACGTCGCCGCGGACGACGTGCTGCTCTACCTCTCGCTGCGGGAGGCCGCTGTCCAGCGGCTGTTCTCCCACGTGCCGTGGCTGCGTGCGCACCTGATCGCCGCCGTGGAGGACTACGGCCGTGGCACCACCATCGACGTCTCCAAGATCGAGTCCTCGATGCACGACATCGACCCCACCAACCCGGCCGCGATCCAGGAGGCCCTCGAGGGCGGCCTGTTCGAGCCGGAGAAGACACCCGCCCAGGCGGCGGCGCTGACCCGGCTCGAGACGGCGCTCGCGCTCGTGGAGGGCTGGGTCGACGAGGTGGTCGGGCAGGCCACCGAGACGCGCATGCCCGACGCCGCCAAGATGCAGGAGGCGGTCCGCCGCCGCCGCGCCGCCGGCGGTCCCGCCGAGTCCACGTTCGCCGCGCTGGTCGGGCTCGAGCTGCGGCCGCGGCGGCTGCGGGACGCCTCCGCCCTGTGGGGATCCCTGCGCTCCCGCGAGGGCCAGTCCGCGCGCGACGCGGTCTGGTCCCACCCCGACCTGCTGCCGACCACCGCCGACCTCGACGACCCGCTGGGCTTCCAGGAGGGGTCGGTCGCGGCGTCTGAGACCCTCAGCGACGCCGAGTTCGACGCCGCGCTCATCGACCTGCTCGACCACGAGGACGGTCCGGACGACCCCGCCGGCACGACCGGGAGGTGACCGCGCTGCACGACGACGCCCTGGCCGCGCTGACGGCCTGGCGGCCGGGCGGTGAGCGCCAGGAGCGGCTCCGCCAGGAGTACGTCGAGCACCTCACCGCGCACGCCGACGGTCTCTCGCGCGATGACCACCCGGACCACGTCACCGCCGGGGCCCTGGTGCTCTCGGCCAACCGCACCGCGGTGCTCCTGACCCTGCACGCGAAGGCCCGGCGCTGGTTCCACCTCGGCGGCCACTGCGAGCGCCACGACCTCACCCTGGCCGGGGCCGCGCTGCGCGAGGCGACCGAGGAGTCCGGCATCGACGGCCTGCGGCTCGACCCGCAGCCGCTGGACCTCGACGCGCACGTCGTGGACTTCTGCGGCGACCGTGAGCGCGTCCGGCACCTCGACGTACGGTTCCTGGCGGTGGCCCCTCCCGGCGCGACCCCGCTGGTCAGCGAGGAGTCGCTGGACGTGCGCTGGTGGCCGGTCGGGCAGCTGCCGACCGAGGAGCCGGAGATGCGGGAGCTGGTCGACCTGGCGCTGACCCGGGCTGGGAACGCTCAGGCGTCGTCGTCGATGGCCATCTGAACGGCGCCCTCGACCGAGCAGTCCGGTGGGTCGGCCTCGATGCCGAGCTGCGAGGCGGCGGCCACTCCCTCGAGGAAGCCCTTGGCCCGCTCGGCCTTGGGGTATCGGTCGACCCACGCCCAGAAGGCCGGTGTGTGCCCGCTCTCGATCAGGTGGGCGAGCTCGTGGACCAAGACGTAGTCGATCACCCACGCGTGCATGCCCTGCAGGCGGGTCGACAGCCGGATCGAGCGGTCGCTGGGGGTGCAGCTGCCCCACCGGGTGCTCTGGTTCTGCACCCAGCGCACGGTCAGCGGGACCGCCTGGCCCTCGAGGTAGCGGTCGCTGAGCTCACTCGCCCGGTGCTGCAGGCCGGCGTCGCTGGGCCGGCGGCGGCTCTCGGACCGCTCCAGGCGGGCCAGCATGGTGGCCACCCACTCCTTCTCCTCCGCGCGGGTGAAGCGGGCGGGGACCAGCACCACGACCTTGTCGTCCTCGCGGTAGGCCGCGACCGTCCGGCGGCGGTTGCGCGAGCGGCGCACCTCGACGACGGGCTCGTCGGAGGTGCGCAGCGGTGCGGCCATGTGTCGGAGATTACCCGTTGGCCCACCCCAGCAGCCGCTCCACGGCCCAGGTGTTGACGATCCGGTCCACCGGGACCCCGAGCGCGGCGGCCCGCTCCGCGCCGTACGCCAGGAAGTCGAGCTGACCCGGCGCATGGGCGTCGCTGTCGATCGAGAACACGCATCCGGCCTCAAGCGCGAGCGTGACGAGGTCGTCGGGCGGGTCCCGCCGCTCCGGGCGGCTGTTGATCTCGACGGCGACGTCGTGCTCCGCGCACGCCGCGAACACCGCCTCCGCGTCGAAGCTGCTCTGCGCGCGGGTGCCTCGGCCGCCGGTCACCAGCCGTCCGGTGCAGTGCCCGAGCACGTTGGTCTCCGGGTGCCCCACGGCCGCCA
>JBDTXF010000150.1:0-7157 GCA_040006355.1 Nocardioidaceae bacterium
CGATCGTCGGGCTCGGCGGCCAGGTGTTCATGCGCAAGAACAGCCAGGACGCGGTGCGGGAGTTCCGGCCGTACTTCGACAACGCGCCGGTCTACGGCCACGGCCCGTCGCTGGAGGACTTCACCGAGCAGACCCCGCTGACCGTCGGCAGCCCCCAGGAGGTCATCGAGCGCACCCTGGGCTTCCGCGACTACGTCGGTGACTACCAGCGCCAGCTGTTCCTGATGGACCACGCGGGCCTGCCGCTCAAGACGGTGCTCGAGCAGCTCGACATCCTCGGCGAGGAGGTCGTCCCGGTGCTCCGCCGGGAGTTCGCCGCCCTCAAGCCGGCCCACGTCCCGGACGCCCCGACCCACGCCTCCCTGGTGGCCGCTGCCGCGGCGCGGGTGGAGGTGTCGGCATGACACGCCGCATCGCGGTGGTCTCGGCAGGGCTGAGCCAGCCGTCGTCGACCCGGCTGCTGGCCGACCAGCTCGCCGCCGCGACCGACCGCGCCCTGCGGCTCCACGACGAGCAGGTGCAGGTCGAGGTCATCGACCTGCGCGACCTCGCGCACGCGTTGACCGACCACCTGCTGACCGGGTTCCCCTCCGGCCCGCTGGCCGAGGCGATCGAGATGGTGCGTCACGCCGACGCCGTCATCGCGGTGACGCCGATCTTCAGCGCGTCGTACTCCGGGCTGTTCAAGACGTTCTTCGACGTCCTGGAGGACGGCTCGCTGGACGGCAGGCCGGTGCTGGTCGGGGCGACCGCCGGCACCGCGCGGCACTCGCTCGCGCTCGAGTTCGCGGTGCGTCCGCTGTTCGCCTACCTGCGGGCCCGGGTGATGCCGACCGCGGTCTTCGCCGCGAGCGAGGACTTCGCCGGCGCCGGACCGGCCGGCACCCTGTCGGTCCGGGTCGAGCGTGCTGCCCGCGAGCTCGCCGACGCCGTGATCGGCGACCCGCCGTCGGCCCCGTTCGACGCGTTCGCCGACCCCGCGCCGTTCGAGGAGCTGCTGCGCGGCTGAGGCGCGCGCAGCGGACCGGGGCCGTGGATACTGGTAGTTGAGCACTTGAGCAGTTTCGGAGGCGAGGAGCCCCATGACACCGCAGACGTACGTCGAGGACGAGTTCGACCGCGACACCGACTACATCGAGGACCGCATCACCGTCGACGGTCGGGACGGCTGGCCCGTCGAGGCCGGCCGATACCGGCTGGTGGCCGCGCGCGCCTGTCCCTGGGCGAACCGCGCGATCATCGTGCGCCGGCTGCTCGGTCTCGAGGACGCCCTGAGCATGGGGCTGACCGGGCCGACCCACGACAAGCGCAGCTGGACCTTCGACCTCGACCCGGGTGGGGTGGACCCGGTGCTGGGCATCGAGCGTCTGCAGGAGGCGTTCCTGGCGCGCTTCCCGGACTACACCAAGGGGATCACGGTCCCGGCGATCGTGGACATCCCCAGCGGCAAGGTGGTCACCAACGACTTCCCGCAGATCACCATCGACATGTCGCTGGAGTGGTCGCAGCTCCACCGCGACGGAGCCCCCGAGCTCTACCCCGAGAAGTGGCGCGAGGAGATCGACGAGGTGAGCTCGTGGGTCTACACCGAGGTGAACAACGGCGTCTACCGCTGCGGGTTCGCCGGCAGGCAGGCGCCGTACGAGCGTGCCTACGACCGGCTGTTCACCACCCTGGACCGGCTCGAGGAGCGGCTCACCGACCGGCGCTACCTGGTCGGCGACCACGTCACCGAGGCCGACGTGCGGCTGTTCACCACGCTGGCGCGCTTCGACCCCGTCTACCACGGCCACTTCAAGTGCAACCGCAACAAGCTGATCGAGATGCCCGCGCTGTGGGGCTACGCGCGCGACCTGTTCCAGACCCCCGGGTTCGGCGACACGATCGACTTCGAGCAGATCAAGCGGCACTACTACGTCGTGCACTCCGACATCAACCCGACCCGGATCGTGCCCAAGGGCCCGGACCTGTCGAACTGGCTGACCCCGCACGGCCGCGAGGCGCTCGGCGGCAGCCCCTTCGGTGACGGCACCCCTCCGCCGCCGCCCCGCGAGGGCGAGGTCGTCCCGGCCGACCACACCGCCTGAGCGATAGTCCGTGACCAGACGCAGGTTCTCCAGCCCTCAGAACCTGCGTTCCGTCACGGACTATCGGTGGAGGAAGGGGGTGAGGTGGGCGACGAGCTCATCGGGGGCCTCCTCAGGGACGAAGTGGCCCGAGGCGACGGCGGCCGTGCGCAGGTCGGTCGCGTAGTCGGCCCACACCGCTGCGGGGTCGTAGTGCCGCCCGACGAAGGACTGCGCTCCCCACACCACCAGGGTCGGGACGCTCAGCTGCTCCCCCGCCTGCGCGCTCGCCTCGTCGTGGACCAGGTCGACCGAGGCACCCGCGCGGTAGTCCGCGCACGAGCCGGCGATCGAGGCCGGGTCGGAGAAGCACCGGACGTACTCCCGCATCGCCTCGTCCGCCATCGTGGTCCCGCCGCCGACCAGTGGTTCGACGAAGCTGCGCACCCAGTACGCCGGGTCGTGACCGATCAGCGTCTCGGGGACTCCGCCGCCGACGGTCAGGAAGAACCAGTGGTAGTAGGCGGTGGCCATCGCCCGGTCGACGTGGGTGAGCACGTGGCGGGTCGGGACGATGTCGAGGAGGGCCAGCCGGGTGACCGCCTCCGGGGTGTCGAGCGCGAGCCGGTGCGCCACCCGGGCCCCGCGGTCGTGACCCACCAGGGCGAACCGCTCGAACCCGAGCTGCCGCATCACCAGCAGCTGGTCGCGCGCCATCGCCCGCTTGGAGTAGGCCAGATCCTCCGGGTCGGGTGCCGGCTTGTCGCTGTCGCCGTACCCACGCAGGTCGGTGAGGACGACCGTGTGCCCGGCCGCGAGCAGCGCCGGCGCGACGTGCCTCCAGATCAGGTGCGTCTGCGGGTAGCCGTGCAGGAGCAGGACCGGCGGGCCACTGCCCGCAACAGCCACGTTGAGCCAGACGCCGTCGGCGTCGACGCGGGTGTACTCGAACGGACTCGGCATCGAACCGGTCGTCACGGTCACCCCACCGCCGCGGCGGCGCCAAGAGGCCTGCGCGTCAGCACGTCGAGCAGGACCATGCCACGTCAGCCTGCGTGTCCTGGTTCATGGACGACATTGTCACGATCCGCGACGGGCGTGTCGCCCTCGGGGTCCTGACGGTGCCTGCGCACCCGCCAGAACACCAGCGCACCGACGACGAGGACCGCTGCGGCCACCGCGCCGCCCTGGCCCATGTAGTGGGCGACGGTCTTGTAGGAGCTGCCGGCCAGGTAGCCCGCCAGCACGCAGCCGACGCCCCACACGATGCCGCCGGCGGCGTTGTACACCAGGAACCGGCGGTAGCGCATGCCGCTGAGCCCGGCCAGCCCCGGAGTGATCGCCCGCAGGAATGCTGTGAACCGGCCGATGAAGATCGCCGAGGCTCCCCGCCCGTCGAGGAAGCGACGGGCTCCGGCGACCCGCGACTCGTGCCGCTGGAGGAGCCGGGTGCGCATCAGTCGCGGCCCGAAGCGCTTCCCGACCTCGTAGCCGACGCTGTCGCCGACGATCGCACAGAGCACGACCACGATGCCGAGCAGGACCACCGAGACCCGGCCGGTCGAGGCGAGGAAGCCGGCGAGAAGCACGGCCGTCTCGCCGGGGAGGACGAAACCGAGGAACACCGCGGCCTCGCCGAAGACCAGTGCGCCGACCGCCACCAGCACGACCACCGACGGCACGTGCAGGAGGAAGTGCAGAACGCTGTCCACGCACCAACGGTAGACCCCTGACCTGAACCCGACATGAACAAGTGCGTGACCGGCCGGACGCTTCACGGTGGGTGGCAGACTCCGCGGCATGGCTCTGCGCTCGTCCTCCGTGGACATCCCGACCAGCGACGGCACCGCCGACGCCTACCTCACCTCTCCCGACGACGGGCGGCAGCATCCTGGCGTGCTGGTCTTCATGGACGCCTTCGGACCGCGTCCGCGGCTGGCGGAGATGGCGGACCACATCGCCGAGCACGGGTACGTCGTGCTCGTCCCGAACGTGTTCTACCGCGAGGGCCGTGCACCGCTGATCGAGACCGCCGACCTGATGGACCCCGAGGCCCGCGGCAGGATGTTCGAGGTGCTGACGCCGATGATGCAGCGACTCTCCCCGGACCCGGCCATGCGCGACGCGGACACCTACCTCGACTACCTGCGCGGGCTGGACGGGGTGGCCGACGGACCGGTCGGTGTGACCGGCTACTGCATGGGGGGTGCGCTCGCCCTGCGCACCGCCGCGCACCGTCCCGACCGGGTGGCCGCGGTGGCGGCCTTCCACCCCGCGCGCCTGGCCACCGACGCCCCGGACAGCCCGCACCTGCTAGTGGACCGCCTGCGGGCCGAGGTCTATGTCGCCAGCGCGGACGCGGACCAGGGCATGCCGCCCGAGCAGCAGGCCCGGCTCGACGACGCACTGACGGCAGCGGGGGTCACGCACGCCTGCGAGCAGTACGACGGCGCGCAGCACGGCTTCACGATGAGCGACACGGCGGTCTACGACCAGGCGGCCACCGAGCGGCACTGGACCGAGCTGCTCGGCCTGCTCTCGCGCCGTCTCGGCTGAGGGTCGGGCGCCACTCCACCCCGGGTGGAATGGGTCCGGGCGCACCGGCGTTCTGCAGGTCATGAGGGACGTCGACGTGCTGGTCGCCGGGGCCGGCCAGGCCGGGCTCTCCGCGGCGTACACCCTGGCCCGGCGCGGGCTCGACCCGGGGACCGGCTTCGTGGTGCTCGACGCGAACGACGGCCCGGGTGGGGCGTGGCGGCACCGCTGGCCGTCGCTGACCCTGGGCCGCACCCATCACGTGCACGACCTGCCGGGACTCCCGCTCGGCGAGCCTGACCCGACCGAGCCGGCCTCGGCGGTGGTGGCGCGCTACTACGCGGACTACGAGCGGACGTTCGGGCTGCCGGTGCACCGCCCGGTGCGGGTGCGCTCGGTGACCTCGCCCGACGGACCGGACGGACCGCTGCTGGTGGGCACCGACAACGGCACCTGGCGCACCCGCGGCCTGGTGAGCGCGACCGGCACCTGGGACCGTCCGCACTGGCCGGCCTACCCGGGACGTGAGCGCTTCCGCGGCCGTCAGCTGCACACCCACGACTTCACCTCCGTCGAGGACTTCGGTGGCCAGCACGTCGTGGTGGTCGGTGGGGGCACCTCGGCGGTGCAGCTCCTGCTCGAGATCGCCGAAGTGGCCACCACCACCTGGGTGACGCGGCGACCACCGGAGTTCAGCACGCGGCCGTTCGACCCCGCGTGGGGCCGGGACGTGGAGCGCCGGGTCGGCGACCGGGTGCGCCGGGGCGTGAGCCCGACCAGCGTCGTGCGGGCGACCGGGCTGCCGTTGACCGAGGACTACCGCCGCGGCATCGAGTCCGGTGTGCTGGTGGCGCGGGAGATGTTCACCGCGATCACCGAGGACGGGGTGCGGTTCGCCGACGGCAGCGAGGTGCACGCCGACGCCATCCTCTGGGCGACCGGCTTCCGGGCCTCGCTGGACCACCTCGCGCCGCTGCGGCTGCGGGAGCCCGGGGGCGGGGTCCGGCTCGACGGGACGACGGTCGTGCGCGACCCGCGGGTGCAGCTGGTCGGGTTCGGCCCGTCGGCCTCGACGCTGGGCGCGAACCGGGCGGGCCGGGTCGCGGCGCTGGCGGCGCTGGCCGCCTGAGAACCGGTCAGCGAGCCGCGCGCACGCGTGAGGAGTCGATCTCCGCGATGCTCCGCACCCCGGTGAGCCCCATCGTCAGGTCGAGCTCGGCGACCACGTTGCGCACCACCTCGCTGACGCCGCGGCGCCCGTCGACCGCGAGGCCGTAGATGTGCGGACGCCCCAGCGTCACAGCGTCCGCCCCCAGGGCCAGCGCCTTGTAGACGTCGGTCCCGGTCCGCACCCCGCTGTCCATCAGCACGGTGGCGTCGGCTCCGACCGCGGCCCGCACGTCGACCAGCGCGTCCAGCGCACCCAGCGAGCCGTCCACCTGGCGCCCGCCGTGGTTGGACACCATCAGCGCGTCGACGCCCAGGTCGAGGGCCCTGCGGGCGTCGTCGGGGTGCAGCACCCCCTTGAGCACCACCGGCAGCCGGGTGCGCTCGCGCAGGGTGGCGATGTGGTCCCAGGACAGTGCCGGGTTGCTGTAGACGTCGAGGAACGTCTCGACGGCCGCACGCGGCACCGGCGAGCGGAGGTTGTCGCGGAAGCCGCCGGGGTGCTCGCGGCTGATCGAGAGCAACGTCCGCACGGCGGCCGGGGTGACCCGCTCGCCGCCGCCCGCCGAGGGTCCCGCGGCCAGCCGCTTCCGGACCAGCTCGGCGAAGCGAGGGTCGGAGGTGTACTGCGCGATGCCGATGCCCCGGGAGAACGGCAGGCTGCCGAGGTTGAGGTCCTGCGGCCGCCAGCCGAGCAGGGTGGTGTCGAGCGTGACCACCAGCGCCCGGGCGCCGATCGCCTCGGCACGCCCGATGAAGCTGTCCACGAGCTCCTCGTCGCGGCTCCAGTAGAGCTGGTACCAGCACGGTGACTCCCCCAGCGCCGCCGCGGTGTCCTCCATCGGGCTGCTGCCCTGGCTGGACAGGATGTAGGGCACCCCGGCGTCCTTCGCGCCCCCGGCGATGAGCACGTCGGCGTCGCGACGTACGAGTCCGGCGGCGCCGACCGGCGCGAGCAGCAGCGGCACGGACAGCGGCATCCCGAGCACCGTCGTGGACAGGTCGCGCTCGGTGACGTCGCGCAGCATCCGCGGGAGGATCTGCCACCGGTCGAAGGCGGCCCGGTTGGCGGTCATCGTGGCGCCCTCCCCGGCCCCGCCCGCGACGTAGGCCCATGCGCGACGCGAGCAGTGACGACGCGCGGCGCGCTCGAGCTCGGCGGCGTCGGTCGGCACGGACGGTCGGTGCCCGAAGACCCCGGCTCGGAAGATCGACTCCTGGCGGGCCCTTCCCGGGCTGGGTGCGCTGGGCATGCCGGTCATCGTGCCACCCGGTCCGCGGGGGCGGCCTAGAAGCCGATCGGCAGGCCTGCGTAGTTCTCCGCCAGCCCGGCGGCCGCGGCGTGCGACGAGGTGACCCAGCGGAGCTGGGAGAGCTGGAGCTGCTGGT
>JBDTXF010000151.1:0-7105 GCA_040006355.1 Nocardioidaceae bacterium
AGAGGATGCCGGTCGCCACCTGGTAGAGCAGCGGCTGGAAGAGGTGGTGGGTGGTCTTGGCGACCATCGTGATGTCCACGTCGGCCCTGCGCAGCGCCTTGGTGCCGAACAGGCCGCCGAAGCCCGAGCCGATCACCACTACACGGTGCCGGCTGCTCGGCGTGTCCGTGCCGGGGCTCGAAACGTTCGTCATGATGACCTCTCCCTGGGAGTCAGGGTGCTCGCTGGATGGGGTGCGCCTGGGTGCGTCGTACCCATTTTCGACCACACACCTGCCTAACGCATATTCGGCCCCGGTCCTTGCCGGTCCGGGCATGGTCTGGCTCACACGCGGTTGACCGGCCGGGCAGGATGGGCAGGTGACCCACTTCGACCTGGCCATCATCGGCACCGGCTCCGGCAACTCCATCGTCGACGAGCGTTTCGCGGACCAGGAGGTGGCGATCCTGGAGAAGGGCACCTTCGGCGGCACCTGCCTCAACGTCGGCTGCATCCCGACCAAGATGTTCGTCTACCCGGCCGACCTGGCCCTCTCGGCCGCGCACGGACCCGCGCTCGGCGTCGAGACCCGCTTCGACCACGTCCGGTGGCGGGAGGTCCGTGACCGCATCTTCGGCCGGATCGACCCGATCGCGCAGGGCGGGCGCGACTGGCGGGCGCGCAGCCCGCAGGTGACCCTCTTCGAGAAGCACGCCCGGTTCGTCGGCGACCGCACCCTGGACACCGGGACCGGCGAGAGGATCACCGCCGACCAGGTGGTCGTCGCGGCCGGCTCCCGGGCGGTGGTTCCCGACGTCGAGGGCCTCCAGGACGTCGGCTTCCACACCAGCGACACCATCATGCGGCTCGACGAGCTGCCCGGGCGGCTGCTGATCCTCGGCGGCGGCTTCGTTGCCTCGGAGTTCGCGCACGTCTTCGGCTCGTTCGGCACCGAGGTCACCATCGTCAACCGCTCCTCGCGCCTGCTGCGAGCCGAGGACGAGGACATCTCCGCCCGCTTCACCGAGGTCGCGCAGCGCCAGTGGGACGTGCGGCTCGGCGTCACGGTCACCAAGCTGGAGCGGTACGACGGCGGGGTCCGCGCCCTGCTCTCGGACGGCGGCACCGTCGAGGCCGACGTGGTCCTGGTCGCCGCCGGACGCTCGTCGAACGCCGACGGCCTGGACCTGGACCGGACCGGGGTCGCGGTCGACGAGGACGGGGTGATCGTCGTCGACGAGCACCAGCACACCAGCGCCGACGGGGTGTGGGCGCTGGGCGACGTGGCCAACCACTTCCAGCTCAAGCACGTCTCGAACCACGAGGCCCGGGTGGTCCAGCACAACCTGCTGCACCTCGACGACCCGGCTTCGTGGGTGACCTCTCGTCACGACGTGGTGCCGAGCGCGGTGTTCTCCAACCCGCAGGTCAGCAGTGTCGGTCTCACCGAGCGCGCTGCCCGTGAGCGGGGCATCCGCTACGTGACGGCGCACCAGGACTACGGCGGCACGGCGTACGGCTGGGCGATGGAGGACACCACGAGCATCGCCAAGGTGCTCGCGGACCCGGACACCGGGCTGGTCCTGGGGGCGCACTTCCTGGGTCCCCAGGCCTCCAACCTGATCCAGCCGCTGGTGCAGGCGATGTCCTTCGGGCAGACCGCCTTCGACGTGGCACGCGGGCAGTACTGGATCCACCCGGCGCTCATGGAGGTGGTGGAGAACCTCCTGCTCGGGCTGCCCGAGCAGATCGTCCCCGCCCATGCACCGAGCACGAGCGGCCGGGTCTAGCCACCGGTCAGCGCGGCTCGACCAGCTCGTCGGCGATGGTCTGCAGCTGCGGGTGGAGGTGGTCCCCGCCCTGCACCACCCCGACGTGCCAGCTCACCGACAGCCCCTCGGGGCGGTCCTCGAGCAGCGCGATGCTGTTGTCGAACCACGGCCCGGCCAGGTAGTGCCAGTGGAACGGCGCGTGCGGCACCTTCGCGGAGCGCGACATCAGCTTGCCGATCGGCCCGGCGACGGCGTAGGACAGCGCCGCGGTCGCGAAGCGCATCCGGCGCTTGAGCGGGTTGCGGATCGGCGAGCAGACCGCCTGGATGATCCGGCTGCTGCCGGCCCAGCCCTCCCGCTCCACCTCGGCGAGGTAGGAGTGATGCACGTCGCCGGACAGGAAGGTGACGGTCTGCGGAGCCGCGCCACGCTTGCCGTCGGCGACCTCGGTGACCATCCGGGCGACGTCTTGGAAGGACTCCTGGAAGGCACCCCAGTGCTCGAGGTCCACGGTGCGGCGCAGCCTCTCCCCGAGGGCGGCGGCGCGCCGGCCCCACTTCCCCTTGGCGACGGCCTCGTTCCAGGCCTCCAGGTAGTGCATGCCCGCAGGCAGCAGGAAGGGCAGCGAGGTGCCGATCAGCAGGTGCCGGACGTCGCCGCGCAGCTGCTCGTCGAGCCAGTCCCGCTCGCTGTCGTCGAGGAGCTGGCGCCGGTCCGGCTCGAGCACCCGGGCGGCTCGCGAGTCCACCACGACCAGCCGGACGTCGCCGAAGTCGCGCGCATAGCTCCACCGGAAGCTCTCCGGCTCGGCATAGACCCGCTCCGCCTTGGCGCGCAGCTCGCCGGTGAGGTCGAGCTCGGCGCCGTCGTCGGCCTGCACCACGCGCTGCCACAGGTCGTCCTCCTTGCGCTCCTGCGGCGAGAGGTTCCCGAGGTGCTGGTAGACCCAGTAGGACATCAGCCCGGAGATGATCCGCTCGTGCCACCAGTCGGTCTGCTCGATGTCCTGCTTCCACGCGTAGGACGTGTTCCAGTCGTCGCGGACGTCGTGGTCGTCGAAGATCATCGAGCTCGGCAGCGTGGACAGCAGCCACCGGTTCAGCGGGTCGCTCCAGGCCAGCTCGTAGAGGTGGGAGTACTCCTCGAAGTCCTTGAGCTCCTTGCCGGGCGGCACCTCGATGTCGCGCCGGGCCCGGATGAACTCCTGCATCGCCTCGGTGGTCTCGTCGGCGTAGACCTGGTCGCCGAGGAAGAGCACCAGGTCGGGCCAGCGCGCGGTGGTGTCGGTGGCCATCTTCAGGGCCAGGGCGCGCAGCGCGTCCACGCCGTGGGTCTTGTTCCCGGCCTCGTCGTGGCCGACGCTCGTCCGGCACGACCCGAACGCCATCCGCAGCGGCTTGCCCGGCTTGAGGGTGGCGATCACGCTCGGCGGGTAGTCACTGCCCTCTCCCTCGGCGGGCGGCCAGACGGCCTGCCCGTCCACCTCCACGGCGTACGGCGTGATGGTGCCGGGCTCGAGCCCGTCAGCGACCACCATCGCGTAGTGGTGGCCGTGCACGGTGAACGTCCCGGCGTCCCAGCTGGCCGCGCCGGCCCGGACCGTGACGCGTCCCGGATCGCGGGTCTTGACCCACAGCGAGGCGGACGTCTCGTCGACGTACCTGACCAGGGGTCCGAGCAGCAGCTGTTTCGTCACGGCACATGTCTACCCGGTCCTGCCGAACCGAGCAGCAGGAGGTGAGTGGCCACCCGGGTGAGCGGGTACTCCTTCATCACCGAGGAGCAGGAGACGAGATGGACCTCACGACCAAGGCCGAGCATGCCGGGCGCCGCGCCGACGACAGCGTCTGGATGGACCGTGCCGTCCGAGTCGGGCTGGTGTCCTACGGTGTGGTCCACCTGATCCTCGCGTGGCTCGCGGTGCGGCTCGTCCTCGGCCAGGGCGGCAACACCTCCCAGCAGGGCGCGCTGCACCAGCTCGCCCGGACCACCCTGGGCCGGCTCTCGCTCTACGTGGTCGCCTTCGGCTTCCTCGCGCTCGTCGTCTGGCAGGCGCTGGAGGCGGTCTGGGGGCACCGGGACGATGACGGCGGCAAGCGGGTCCTGAAGCGGGTGATCTCGGCAGGCAAGGTGGTCCTCTACGGCAGCCTGGCGGTCTCGGCGTTCAAGACCGCCGTCGGGTCGTCGTCGGGGAGCGGCGGGACCGACAGCCTCACCGCTCGGCTGATGCGGGCGCCGGCAGGCGCGGTGCTGGTGGCGGCCGTGGGGGTCGGGGTGCTCGCCGTGGCCGGGTTCCTGGCCCATCGCGGCTGGACGGAGAAGTTCCGGTCCAAGCTGGAGGCCGAGGGTCAGTCCGGCAGCGACGGCCGCGCCTACGTGCTGCTCGGGAAGGCCGGCTACCTGAGCAAGGCAGTCGCCCTCGCGATCGTGGGGCTGCTGTTCCTGCTCGCCGCCTTCACCCACGACCCGGGCAGGTCCGGTGGCCTCGACGTCGCGCTGCGCAAGCTGCTGGCCGAGCCGTTCGGCGGGGTGCTGCTGTCGCTGGTGGCGGCCGGCTTCGCCTGCTACGGACTGTTCTGCTTCGCCTGGGCACGCCACCTGGACCGCTAGCCTGCTGCCGCGCTCCGGGCGTCGGACCCCGGTGGTTTCAACCCGGGCAGCGGGGGAATCAGGACGTGGACGGAACGGCTGGTCGCCGGCAGGTCATCACGACGAAGCAGGTGAGATGAGCGGCGTCCTCGAGCTCGCCCCGGAGCCGCGCTCGGTGCGCGACGCCCGCGTCTGGATCGTCGGCCAGCTGGCCACCATCGGTCGTGAGGACCTCGCCGACGCGGCCCGCCTGGGGGTCTCCGAGCTGGTCACCAACGCGATCCTGCACGCCGACCCCCCGATCCTGGTGCGCCTCGGTGGCACCGCGGCCCATCCCCGCATCGAGGTGCACGACAGCTCGGCGACCCCGCCGAGGGCGCGTTCCATGACCGAGGAGGCGCGGCTGCTCGCGACCGTCGGTCGGGGGCTGAGCCTCGTGGCGATGTACTCCACCACCTGGGGCGCCGACGTGTCGGTGCGCGGCAAGGTGGTCTGGTTCGAGCCGGCCGCGGACCACGCGGTCCCCGACGTGACCGCCGAGCACCTCACCGGTGACGTCTTCGGCGTCACCGAGCCGGTGGACGAGCCGGGCGCGGTCTCGCCGCAGGTGACGGTCCGGCTGCCGGGCTTCCCGGTCGCGGTGTTCACCCACTACCGCAGCTGGTACGACGAGCTGCGTCGTGAGCTGCGGCTGCTGGCGCTGAGCCACGGCACTGCCTACCCGGTGGCCCGGGAGCTCTCGGAGCTGACCGTGCGGGCCGAGCAGGAGAACCGCAGGACCGTCGGCTTCGAGCGGATCGAGCACGCGGCCCAGGCCGAGGTCGACCGGCTCGACGTCGAGCTGCGGCTCCCGGTCGCCACCACGGTCACGATGGGCCGGCTGCGGGTGCTGCTGGAGCAGATGGACGACTACTGCCGCGAGCAGCGGCTGCTCTCTCCCGAGCCCACCTCCCAGCAGGTGGTCCTGCGGTCGTGGTTCCTCGGCGAGCTCGAGCGCCAGGGCCTCGGCGAGCCACCGCGCCCATGGACCGGCGCCTACACGGTCCAAGACCCGGGCCGGTGAGCTCGCTGCGCACCCTGCGGCCCTCGACGGTCGGTGTGGTGGCGTTGGGCGGCGCCTTGGGGGCCGTGGCGCGCTACCTGCTCTCGACGGCCTTCCCGGACCCGTCGGGTCGCTTCCCCTGGGCGATCTTCGCGGTCAACGTCACCGGCGGCGCGCTGCTGGCGTTCCTGCCCTCGCTCGGCGTGGTCCGACGGCGTCCGCTCCTGGCGCCCTTCCTCGGCACCGGTGTCCTCGGTGGCTACACCACCTTGTCGACCTACGGCGAGCAGTCGCGTGCGCTGGCCGCGGCGGGTCGGACCGGGCTCGCCGCGGCGTACGTCGTGGGCACCCTGGCCGCGTGCCTGATCGCGGTCGTGCTGGCGGACCGGTTCGGGAGCCTGGGCGAGCGCACCCGCTTCGGCGTCGACGAGGGGGACCTGTGACCTGGCTCCTGGTCGCCCTCGGTGCCGCGGTGGGCGCGCCGCTGCGCTACGTGGCGGGACACCTCCTCGACGGCCGGCTGCCCACCGGGACGATCCTGGTGAACTGGGCGGGGACGTTCCTGCTCGGCTGGCTCTCCGGGCTCGGGCTCGGCGGGCACGCCCTCGCGCTGCTCGGGACCGGCTTCTGCGGCGCCCTCACGACGTACTCCTCGTTCGCGGTGCAGACCCACGACCGGGGGCCGCGGCTGGGTGCGGTGAACGTCGTGGTCACGCTGGTCCCCGCGCTGCTGCTGTGCGGGCTGGGCTTCGCGATCGGGAGCGCCGGGGCGGCTCAGCCGTAGCCGAGCTCGTGCAGCCGGTCCTCGTCGACGCCGAAGTGGTGGGCGATCTCGTGCACCACGGTGATCCGGACCTCCGCGACGACCTGCTCCTCGCTGGTGCACATCGCCAGGGTCGGGTGGCGGAAGATCGTGATCCGGTCCGGCAGCGCCATCGTGTAGCCCTGGTCGCGCTGGGTCAGGGGCGTCCCGACGTACACCCCCAGCAGGTCCGGTTCACCGTCGGGCGGGTCGTCCTCCACCAGCACGACGCAGTTGTCCATCAGCCGAGCCAGCTCCGCCGGGACGGTGTCCAGGGCGGCCGACACCAGCTCCTCGAAGCGGTCCCGGGCCATCGCGATCACCACCCCATCCTCACCCCCTCCTCACCCGCAATGGGCATTTTGCGGCCCGTCGGGCGCCCCCTATGCTGGACCGGTCCCCGACGGCAGTCGTGCCCGACGGCCTCGACCGGGGGTGTCGCCCCCATCGTCTAGCGGCCTAGGACCCCGCCCTTTCACGGCGGTAGCACGGGTTCGAATCCCGTTGGGGGTACGCCTCGATTCGGAGGGGTGGCCGGTGATGGGATAGCCTTTCCCCGGCCAGCACGCAGCACCCATCACCACCCTGGCCCCGTAGCGCAGTTGGTTAGCGCGCCGCCCTGTCACGGCGGAGGCCGCGGGTTCGAGTCCCGTCGGGGTCGCCACCGCAAAGCCCCGGACACTACGTGTCCGGGGCGTTGCTCGTCCCGGTGTGACCCAGCCCACGTGGCGGCGGGGAATGTTGAACTCTCAACTGTTGCTCCACCCGTATGACGACTCCCCTCACCCTGTCCCCCGAGGCGCAGGACCTGCTGTTCCGCGAGGCCCGCACCGCGAACTCCTTCACCGACGAGCCGGTGACCGACGAGCAGGTCGCGGCGATCTACGACCTGGTGAAGTACGCCCCCACCGCGATGAACAC
>JBDTXF010000152.1:0-7091 GCA_040006355.1 Nocardioidaceae bacterium
GCCCGGACCGCGGAGCACGTGCCGGTCACCGTGCTGACCAATGCGATGGTCTACGGGAGGGGTCAGCGCCGCGAGGCCCTGGAGTCCTTCGACCGCGACCGGGTGACGCTGCAGATCAGCCTCGACTCAGCGGACCCGGAGCTGCACGACCGGCAGCGCGGGCCAGGGTCGCACCGCCGCGCGCTGGAGGGCATCGCGCTGGCCAGGGATCTCGACTTCCGGGTCCGGGTAGCCACGACCTACCTGCCCAAGGACGCCGCCGCTGCCGGAGATCTCCACGGCACCCTGGCCGCCCTTGGGATCCCGGAGGAGGACCGCCTGATCCGACCGGTCGCTGCGGAGGGCCACGCCCAGGACGGTGTCCAGATCACGCTGGACTCCGTCGAACCCGAGCCCACCCTGACCGCGGACGGCGCCTGGTGGCACCCGGTCGGTGTCACCAACCGGCACCTGCGGGTGGCCGACGCGCCCCTGCCGCTCGCGCACGTCCTCGACGTCGTCCGAGATGTCGTGGCCGTCCAGGCCGCTGCCGGCTCTCAGGGACGATCTGTCTTCCGCTGCACCTGACTCGTCCGCGCGCCCGTCGAACCCTCAGGGCGGGAACGCGCGCATGACACCGGTCCACTCGGCTCTCCTGTCCGTCGCACGCGTGGCCGCCTTCGGATCGGTCACGGTCGAATGGTCGTGGAGGAATGACCCACAGCTCACCCGATCCTGGGAGGAGCACGCCGATAGGGTCGCCCGGCCGTAGCGTGGTGCCGAGGCGGGCTTCGACCTCCACCCTCGTGCGGCCATCGCCACAGGCCTGGTCGAGCTCCACGACCACGTCCGTGTGCGCCCGACCTGGACTGCCTGCACGACCCGGCCCGTCAGGGGACTGTTGTCCCGGGAGTCCGTCCGGCGCACACGGGTCGTGCTTGGTGGTCGCGGTGACCTCGCGCACATTCCTTCGCGGGGGTGGCGTTCTCATCGTGCGCGCGCGGCTGGCAGCCGAGGCGCTCCTCGCGGGGGCCGGGCCGTTCCGAGTGACGGCACGGTGCGGTTCATGGGTGTCTCCAGGGGTTCGCGCCGCGCGGGCCTGGCCGCGTCACCATGGTGGGACGTCGGGCAGATCCCTCAGCGGCTCCTGGGTGCGTCCGGCGACGATGGAGTTCCAGACGGCGAGGGCAGAGGTGCCTGGGGGCGGCATCTGGACCTGAGGCGCCGGGGTCCCGTTCTCGGTCAGCCCGTGGTCGAAGCCGCCGGGCACGAGCGTGTTGTAGACCCGCCCGATGGTGGCCTCGCAGCGGAAGGAGTGCCGGGTGCCGGGTGGGATGTAGACGTAGGTGCCGGGCGGGGCGACGATCTCGGTGTCGTCGTCGCCGAGGGTGAAGACCAGGTCGCCTTCCAGGACGAAGAAGGCCTCCTCCTCGTGGTCGTGCACGTGCGGCGGCGCGACCAAGCCGCGCGGGAACATCTCGTCGAAGGTCGTCGAGCGCCCGTCGGTGTCCTCGCTGCTTGCGAGCAGCCGCCAGTAGGTGCCGAAGTTCCAGTACGCCGGGGCATCCGCGGGGCGGTAGGCGTACCCGGTGGCGCGGTCGTTCGGGTCGTAGGTCGTCATCTCAGGCCTGCTTCATGGCCGCGTGCGCGCCGGCCAGGTAGTCGTGCATGGTCGTGGGCCGTACGTCGGGGTAGCGGTCGTTCTCGGTGGTCGGGAACGGCGGGGTGGTGAGCATCGCGAGCACGTACCACTGCATGACGACCGACCAGGGGTCCTCGGCCCTCGCGACGGTCTCGCGCAGGCTGTCGGCGTCGCCGACGACGTTGCGGGTGAGCGTGCGCCCGGTGAGCTTCTCGGTCTCGGCGATGACCTCGTTCCAGGTCGTCCTCGAGCCGGACACGTACCGGACCCCGCTGCGGTCCTCGGGGTCGGTCGCGACCCGGGCGGCGAACCGCGCGGTGTCCTCGACGGTGGTCACGTCGAACGGCTCGTCCCCGGTCCCCCAGAGCATGACCGTACCGTCGCCGACGTCGAGCAGTCCGGGTCGTGTCGGGTCGAGCATGCCGTCCATGAACGCGCCGTTGAGCACGTGGACGACCTCCATCGGCAGTATGTCGATCTCGGCGGCGGCCCGTCGTCGGACCTCGAGCTGGGGCCCGACCTCGGTCGCGGCGAACAGGTCGATCGCGAAGTCGCTGGTCAGGAACCGACGGACGCCGCGGGCGGCGGCGGCCCTGGCGAGGGCGACCTGCCCGTCGACGATGATCGCCTCGCCGCCCTGCAGCGCGGACACGACGGTGTCGACGCCCTCGGTGGCGACGGCGATCGCGGCGGGGTCGGTCACGTCGCCTACCGCGACGGTGGCGCCGCGGTCGGTCAGGGCCCGCACGAGCGCGGCCTTGCCCGGGTCGGGCGGGACGCTCTCGCGCAGCAGCAGCCGCACGTCGGTGCCGCTCTGGTCGATGAGGTGGGAGGCGATGCGGTTGCCGAGCATGCCGGTTGCGCCCGCGACGAGAACTGTGGTGGTCATGGGATCCTCCTGAAGGTGTCAGATACGAAACGGTATCGTTTCGGTACGGTACAGTCCAGTTTCTGATAGTGTCAAGCTCGTGACCAGGCCGCCGGGCAGACCGATGAGCACCGAGCTCGACACCCAGCTGCTCACCGCGACCCAGGATCTGCTGGTCGAGCAAGGCTTCGAGCGACTGAGCATGGACGCCGTCGCGAAGCGGTGCGGGGCAAGCAAGTCGACCATCTACCGGCGCTGGCCGAGCAAAACCGCTCTCGTCGTCGCGGCGGCCCAGGCGCTGTTCCAGCCACCGGAACTGCCCGACACCGGCGATCTGCGAGAAGACCTGCTGGAGTGCGGGCGCGCCTACGTGCAGAACGGCGGGCGCAGCGCGCAGGTCTTGGCAAGCGTGCTCACCGCTTCCCGGCACGACGGCGGTCTGCGCGAGGCGGCGCAGTCGGCGCTCGGGGCCCCGTACGCGGGACTCTTCGAGCGGGTGCTCGCTCGGGCGGTTGAGCGTGACCTGATCAGCTCTGAGCTCGACCAGGAGATCTTGGCCCGAGTCTTCCCGGCGCTCGCCTACCAGAAGGTGGCGGCGCTCGGCCTGCTCGTCAACGAGAACGACGTCATCCGCGCTGTGGACCGCGTGCTGCTACCCGCTCTTGGTCTGCGCTGAGGCCTGGCACCGAAAGAACTGCTCATAGCTGACCCTCGCCCCGCGGTGACGCGGAAAGCGCGCGAGAGTGCACGGTGCTCGCGCCAGGGCTGGGGGGTGCTCCTGCACCGAGCCGGCCAAGGTACGCGCAGGTGGTCGAGGCAGAGCTGTCCTGAACCCGCCGACCGACCACGACCTGAACGACCCGATGTCCGGATCCCCGACACCCAGCCGTGGGCGACCGCGATCATCGCGACATTCGCCAACATCGCAGCGATCCCACCACCAGCCTGACACCCCCGCCCGCGCGCTCGCAACCGAAGGACCCGGAGAACCGCATCCGACAGCGACAGTCGGCTCGATGGTCAACTCAAGAACCAGCTCAGGCGGTGACCACGTCATCAACGTCGACACGCAGCCGACCGACTACTTCCATGAGAGACCGTGGCTAGTCTCGAGGCCATGGCCATCAACCCGACCGGCCCAGGGCTGAAGACGTTCCTGGAGGCCGCACCCGACGAACCTGTCGTGATGCTCAATCTACTGCGCTTCCGGCAGCACGGCGGCCAGGAGTCCTATCAGGAGTACCTCGCCATGTTCGGCCGCTACGCCGCCGAAGTCGGAGCCGAGGTGCTCTACTACGGAGAGGGGAACGAGGCTCTCGTCGCTGAGACGGGGCAGGACTGGGACGCGGTGCTGCTGGTCAGATACCCGACGCGCAGATCGTTCTCGGAGATGGTCCGCAACCCTGCCTACCAGCAGGGAACCCATCTGCGCGACAACGCCCTCGTCGAGGCAGTGCTCCAGCCCACTGTTCCTCATCCGATGCCGTCCACTTAGCCGCGTCCGGCCTTGACACCAGACGGTCCCGGATGTGTCGGTTCTGTGCAACGTGGGCCAACGATGTCACGGCGATCAGCGGGTCGGGTGCGCCGGTGGTCTCACTACGCTCCATGGGCACACAGGGATGACGCCGTTCGACCTTAGCTGTGCTGTCCGCGACACCCCTGGTCCGGACACCAGAAGGTCTCCGGCGACGTCACTCCCCCTGGGAGCAAGATCCCAAGCGATCTCCTCTGCCGCGTTCGTCGACGGGCGACCCGCGCGGAAGCCACCGCTCCCAGTTCTGAGCCGTGCCTCGCAACTGGTCTCCCATCCCCCACCGACGCTGGCCCTCACCCACGCACATCGACGCTGGGGGAAGTAGGGCTCAACGAAGAGATACGAGACTCTGCGTGCGCGTGCGGTCGTTCTGCGTTTCAGTCTGATGGGGAGACCCGATCGTCAGCGAAAATCGATTGCGGGGCAGTCACGCTGGTAGCGATGATCTCCGCGTGGACATCGACGTCTCGGTCACCGGTGGGGTCGTTCGTGGCCGGGATGAGGCGGACCTTGACGTGTTCCGCGGTATCCCGTTTGCCAGGCTTCCCGCGCGCTTCGCTGCCCCCGGGCCTGTTCAGGCCTGGGATGGGGTGCGCGAGGCGACGAGGTTCGGGGCACCACCTCCGCAGTCGGGGCTCTTCGGGATGGATGCGCTCTTCGAACCGGGCGACGACTGGCTGACGGTCAACGTCTGGTCACCCGATCTCGGCGGCGCTCTGCCGGTCATGGTGTGGATCCAGGGCGGCGGCTACATGTTCGGAGCATCCGGTCTTCCCGAGTACGACGGCAGCAACCTCGCCCGGGACGGCGTCGTGGTGGTGACCTTCAACTACCGGGTCGGCCTTGAAGGATTCGGACACGTCGAAGGGTTGCCGGCGAACCGTGGTCTGCTGGACCAGGTCGCGGCGCTCGAGTGGGTGCAGGAGAACATCCACACCTTCGGTGGCGACCCGGACCGCGTCACGATCTTCGGCGAGTCCGCAGGTGGCGGATCGGTCGCCGCGCTGTTGGCCATGCCACGAGCGACCGGATTGTTCCGGCGGGCGATCGCGCAGAGTGTTGCTGGCGCCTACTTCACTCCCGCCCTGGCCGCCGACATCACTCGCACGTGTGCAGGCGAGCTGGGCCTCGAACCCGAGGACCTTGCGCACGTGGATCCCCACCTGCTGCCTGCCGCCAGCGACGAGGTGATGGCCAAGATCGGGCAGTTCGCTGATCGCTGGGGCCGAGCGGCACACGCGCAGGTCCTGTTCGCTCCCGTCATCGACGGTGACGTGTTGCCGAGCATGCCGTGGCAGGGACTCACCGGCGAGGTCGACCTGATGGTCGGGCACACCCGTGATGAACAACGGCTGCTCACCGTGGTCAACGGCATGCTCGGCGAGATCACCCCCGCCCTGGCGGCCGAGACCGCAGAACTCCTCGGGCCCGACCCTCAGCAGTACCGGGAGCGTTTTCCCGATCCCGAGGAGCTCTATGAAGTGGTGCGCTCCGACTGGCTGTTCCGGATGCCGTCCCTGCACCTGGCAGAGTCACAGGTGCGAGCAGGCGGTCGCGCGCACCTCTACGAGCTGACCTGGCCCGCACCGGGAATGGGTGGCCTGTTGGGTGCTTGTCACGGACTGGACGTGCCGTTGGTCTTCGGGAACCTGACAGCGGGTCAGCCGGCGTTGCTCATCGGTGAGCCCACACCCGAGGCCATCGGCGTCTCGGAACAGATGCGGACTGCGTGGACCAGGTTCGCCACCGACGGGAACCCTGGGTGGTCGACCTACGACACGGGTACGACGAGGCTGTTCGACCTCGAGCCTATGGACGCCGAATACCCCGAGAAGGTCTCGCGCGCGATCTGGCTGAGCCCTCCCAGCGTCCTCGACCTGACCTAGGCGGTGCTCGCGGATAGCGCCGTCGACGAACTGTTCGCACAGTGCGTCGTATCACCACGTCTGTGCATCCCGACAGACGCGCCTGCGGTCGTGCGACATGGGCGCCGTGGTTCCCGTCGCTCGGTGCGCCCGCGGAGGCGGTCGACCCGTTCGATGACCGCGGAGTGCCGACGAACGAAGACATCCTTGTTCTCCGCCGACACCGTTCCCTGCCCTCAGAAAGTCCCGACAGTCGGTCATCGTGTGGACACCTGGACAGTGCCTGAAGGGCGACGGGCGAGCGACGCAGTCTGTGACCCTGGTGGGCCAGGGGCCGCAGCGGCGCGACGTTCTTCGGGTGCTCGGGCAGGTCCGCCCGCCGGGCGGCTGGGCAGATCGTGTAGAACGGCTAGATGACGACCCGCCGCCGCCCCCGGTGGTCCGAGCTGCAGGAGGTCCTGCGTCCCGCACGGGTCCCGCTGCACGCCACGGACCGGCGGCTGGCCCGGGCGGCCTCCATCGCAGACCTGCGTCGGCTGGCCCGGCGGCGCGCCCCGCGCGCGGTCTTCGACTACACCGACGGTGCCGCCGGTGAGGAGCTGAGCCTGTCGCGCTCTCGGGAGGCCTACTCCCGTGTCGAGTTCTCACCACGAGTCCTGCAGGACGTCTCCGGGGTGGACACGTCCACGACGATCCTCGGCAAGCCGTCTGCGGCGCCATGGGCCTTCGCCCCCACCGGGTTCACCCGGATGATGCACACCGAAGGCGAATCTGCGGTCGGTCGCGTGGCTGCGCGCACGGGTATCCCCTACGCCTTGTCGACGATGGGCACGACGTCGATCGAGCAGCTCGCCGCCGCCGCTCCCGACGCGCGTCGATGGTTCCAGCTCTACCTCTGGCGTGACCGCGAGGCCAGCCGCGACTTCGTCGTGCGGGCGCAGGCCGCGGGCTACGAGGCGCTCGTGCTCACCGTCGACACGCCCGTGGCCGGCCCGCGTCTGCGCGACGTACGCAACGGCCTGACGATTCCGCCCACGCTCTCACTGAGGACCCTCGCGGAGGGGTCCTTGCACCCGGCGTGGTGGTGGGATCTGTTCACCACGGAGCCGCTCGAGTTCGCCTCGCTGCACCGTTTCGAGGGAACCGTCGCCGAGCTGGTCGGCACGATGTTCGATCCGGCGGCCTCGATGGTCGACCTGA
>JBDTXF010000153.1:0-7091 GCA_040006355.1 Nocardioidaceae bacterium
CATCCGCAGGCTGGTGGACTTGCCGCAGCCGGAGGGGCCGACGAGCACGAGGAACTCGCCGTCCGCGATGTCGAGGTTCAGGTCGTCCACGGCGGGCTTGTCGCCCCCGGGGTACATCCGCTCGGCGTGTTCATAGGTCACTGTTGCCATGGTCGTTCGTCTCCTTCACCGGCAGGTACGTGCCGGACGATCCGTCGTAAAGGGTGTGGTGGCGCTCACATTACCCACCACGCGGCTGTTGGCAAGGGTGCGACTCAGTCGGGCACCACGAGTACGGCGTCCGAGCCGATCTCGACGCGCACCGCGGTGCCCTGGGCGAGTCGGTCCGCGACGGAGCTGGCCAGCTGGGCGACGAGGATCTGACCGCCGGCGTCCAGCCGAAGGTGCACCCGGGAGAACGGCCCGAGGAACGCCACCGAGACGACCTGGGCGTTCGGCTCCCCGGACTCCACGAGGTGCACCGACTCGGGCCGCACCAGGGCGTGCCCGGGGCCCTCCTCGACCGACCCCGCCAGGGTCGGGAGGTGGGCTCCCATCAGCTCCGCGCGGCCGGCGGTGACCTCGGTGAGCAGCCGGTTGCTGAGCCCGACGAACTCCGCCACGAACCGGGTTGCCGGGCGCTCGTAGAGCTCGGTCGGCGGCGCGATCTGGTCGAGCCGTCCGGAGCTCATCACGCCCACCCGGTCGGCCACGGCGAGGGCCTCCTCCTGGTCGTGGGTCACGAAGAGGGTGGTGGTGCCGACGTCGAGCTGCACCCGGCGGATCTCCTCGCGCAGCTGGACGCGCACCTTCGCGTCCAGTGCGGAGAGCGGCTCGTCCAGGAGCAGCACGGAGGGCTCCACGGCGAGCGCCCGGGCGAGAGCGACCCGCTGCTGCTGGCCGCCGGAGAGCTGGCGGGCGTAGCGGCCCTCGAACGCGCTGAGGCCGACCAGGTCGAGCATCTCGCGACACCGGGCGACCCGCTTGGCCCGGTCGTGCCCGCGCAGTCGCAGCCCGAAGGCCACGTTGTCGCGCACGGTGAGGTGCGGGAAGAGGCTGTAGGCCTGGAAGACCATGCCCATGTCGCGCTTGTTGGCCGGCACCCCCGTGATGTCCTCGCCGCCCACCTTCACGACCCCGGCGTCGGCGCGGTCCAGCCCGGCCAGGATCCGCAGGGCGGTGGTCTTGCCACAGCCGGACGGTCCCAGCAGCACGACCATCTCCCCCGGGGCGATCTCGAGGCTGAACCCGTCGAGCGCGTTCAGGGAACCGTAGGTGCGTCGCAGGTCGACCAGGGAGACCGCCACCCCGGCCCCGTCGTCTCCTCGTGCGCTGCCGCTGTCGGTGCGGTCCGTGAGGGTCACGTCAGGCCTCTTTCGACGTACGGTTCCGGCGGCCCACGAAGGACAGCAGCACGAGGAGGATCGCGGCCAGCACCAGGGACGCCAGCGCGCCGGCGACCCCGGCGGCGGCGTCGCTCTTGTTGAGCAGGGCGAGCACAGTGGGCAGCGTGTTGAAGTTGAGCAGGGACGCGAACGTGTACTCGCCGAGGACCAGCGCCACCGCGACGAAGGCGGCCGAGGTGACACCCGGCCAGATGTTCGGCAGCACGACGCGCAGGATCGCCGTCGCCCAGCCAGCCCCCAGCGAGCGCGCCGCCTCCGCGAGGGTCACCACGTCGATCGAGGACAGCGCGCCGTCGAGGGACCGGTAGGCGTAGGGCAGCACCAGCACGACGTAGGCGAAGGTCAAGGTGAGTGCGGAGTCACCGAACAGGTAGGTGACCCACGCGTAGACGTTGGAGATGCCGACGACGATCACCAGCGGCGGGATCGTGAGCGGCAGCAGGCAGAGGTACTCGACGAGCTTCGCTGCCTTCGGCACCCGCAGCCGCACCCAGATCATCGTCGGCGTGAGCAGCGCGAGCATCAGCACCGTGGTGAGCAGCGCAAGGAGCAGCGAGGTGACGATCGAGGACGAGATGGTCGGGTCGGTCAGCAGGTTGCGCCACGGCTGGATCGTGCGCCCCGCGCCGCCGGTGACGCGGGTGCTGAAGTCCAGCATCGAGAGCAGCGGCAGGAAGAAGAACACCGCGAAGAGGACCAGTGCGACGATCCGGGTGACCTCCCAGGCCGGCGACCTCCTCACCGGTGCCCCCTCACTGGTGCCTTCACTGGAGCCACCGGGAGGTGCGTCGCACCAGCAGGCTGTAGGCGGTCATCAAGATGGCCACCACCACGATCATCTCGAAGGCCAGTGCGAACGCGAGGTTCTGCCGGCCGAGGATCACCTCGCTGGTCAGCGCGGTGCGGATGAACAGCGGCAGGATCGGGTTGCCCTGGCTGACCAGGACTGCCGCGGTGGCATAGGCCGCGAACGCGTTCGCGAACAGCAGCAGGGTCGCGCCGAGGAACGCAGGCAGCAGCATCGGTCCGGCGATCCGGGTCCAGTACTGTCGCGTGCTCGCTCCGAGGTTGACGGCCGCCTCACGCCACTGGGGGCGGATGCCGTCGAGCGCCGGCAGGAAGACGATCACCATCAGCGGGATCTGGAAGTAGCTGTAGACGAGGATCAGCCCGGGGATGCCGTAGAGCCACCCGGAGCCGAACAGGTTGATGCCGAACGCGTCGCTGGCCGCCTGGGTCAGCACACCGCTGAAGCCCAGCGTGGCGATGAAGGCGAACGCGAGCGGCACGCCGCCGAACTGGGCGAGCACCCCGCTGATCGCGGTGACGACCCGCCGGAAGACGCTGGTCGCCGGCCGGGTCACCACGAGGTAGGCCAGGAAGCCGCCGAAGACCGCACCGATCACGGAGCTGACCGCGGACAGCAGCAGGCTCTTCCAGAGCACCGTCAAGGTGGTGGTCTCGAACAGCGCCCGGATGTTGTCGAGGGTGAAGCCGCTGTCGTCCCGGAAGGCGCCCACGACCACGGTCAGCGTGGGCACCACCAAGAAGACCAGCAGGAACAGCAGGAACGGCAGGAGCGCCGCCCAGGGGGTCAGCCGGGTGAGCCGACTCATGCTCAGCCGATCGTCTTGGCCCAGTTCGCCGAGAGGTACGTCGTGGCCTTCTCGGTCTCCGGGACGGTCGGGGTGACGGCCGAGCCGTTGACGGCCGGCAGCGCGGCGTAGGCCGCCTTGTCGATGGTGCCGGCCTTGACCATCGCGTCGGCGCGCACCGGGCGAGCGCCTCCCGCGAGCCAGAGGTTCTGGCCGGCGTCGGAGTAGAGGAACTCCTGCCACAGCCGGGCGGCGGCCGGGTGCGGCGCGTCGGCACTGACGGCCTGGTAGTAGTAGCCGGCCACGACCGCGTTGCTCGGGACGACCACCTTCCAGCTCGTGAGCTTCTTGGACTCGGCGGCGTTGAGGTAGTCCCAGTCGATGACGACGGGGGTCTGGCCCGACTCGATCGTGGCCGAGGTCGGGTCGACCGGCAGGAAGTTCCCGGCCTTCTTCAGCTTGCCGAAGTAGTCGACGCCGGGCTTGATGTCCTGGGCGGAGCCACCGTTGGCGAGGGCAGCCATCATCACCCCACTGAACGCTGCACCGGCCTGCGTCGGGTTGCCGTTGAGTGCCACCTTGCCCTTGAAGCCGGAGCCCAGCAGACTGTCCAGCCCGCTGACCGCGGGGACCTTCTTCGAGTCGTAGCCGATGGACATGTAGCCGCCGTAGTCGTTGACCCACGACCCGCTCGCTTCCTTGAAGTCCGCGGGCACGTCGTCCCAGGTCGAGACCTTGTACTTCGCGAACAGCGAGGTGTTCGCGAGCGCGACGGACTGGCCGAGGTCGAAGACGTCCGGGGCACGCTTGGTGCCCTTGAGGGACTTCGCAGCGTTGATCTCGTCCTGGCTGGCGGCGTCCGGCTGCGCGGAGCTGACCTTGATGCCGTACTTGTCGCCGAACGCCTTGATGATGCTGGCGTAGTTGGCCCAGTCCGGGGGCAGCGCGATCACGTTGAGCTGGCCCTCCTTCTTGGCCGCCTTGACCAGCGCGGTCATCCCCCCGAGCTCCTTCGCCGAGGTGGCCGATGCGGCGTCACTCGAGGAGCTGCTGCTCTTGCTCGCGGGCGGGGCGCAGGCGGCGAGCGCCATCACGCTCAGCGCAGCCACGACGGTGACACGGACAGAACGTTTGGCCACGAGGGCACCTCCACGAAGGGATCACGAAAAGACATTCGGGACATCGGTCGACCCACGGTCCGGAGGTCGCTTCCCTGCTCATCACTGCTCGTTGGACCGGGCCGCTCCCCGCTGCGGATCGGCCCACATCGCAACCTAGCCCACACTCGCCTCGCGCGCCCCGCTGGGACACGCGAATTCCCGATGACCAGAGGGCGTCGTCCCGGCGTCAGTCCCGGTGTCAGTCCCGGTGTCAGTCCTGGTGCCACCCGAGCCGCTTGCGGGCGGCCTCTCCGGGCTGCCCCTTGCGCTGCACGTGCACCGCCCCCATCAGGGCGAGACCGCGGACCCGGACCGCGGGTCCGCCCAGGTCGGCGTCGAAGGGGACCTTGGCGCGGATCTCGGAGTACTCCCCCATCACGCCAATGCCCTCGACCACGACCGTGGTGCCGGGACCGACGACGATCGAGACCTCCCCCATGACCGCGCTCGCGTTGACGGTGACGTCGCCGTCCTGGAACTGGGCCTCCCGCAGGTCCAGCGTCACGCTGCCCATCAGCGCGAACGCGGTGTGCGCGTCGAGGACGACCCAGGCTCCCCTGCGACTGGTCTCCGACATGACCGCGATCGAGCTGGAGAAGCGGGCACCGGGACCCAGCGGCGCCGGGACGGTCCGCGGCGCCGGTCGCGTGCCTGCCACCGACGGCAAGTCCACGGTGATCGGGACGAGCTCGCCGTAGGTCTTCGCGCGGTAGGCCGCCTCGAGCCGCTCGTCGAGCTCCTCGAGGTCGATGCGCCCGTCGCCTGCGGCCTGGCGCAGCACTTCCGCGACCGCGTGCCGGTCCGCGTCGGAGATGCGCAGCGCACTCGCGTCGCGCAGCTCCGGCGGGCGCGCGCGGTCCGGCCGGTCGTCCCCCTCCGGCTCCTGTCCGTCCATGCGGGCCAGCGTAAGCCCAGCGACCCGGCCCGGGCCCTAGTCTGGTCGGTCATGGGCAACGGGTCCGGCGACACGGTCGGCCAGAGGTACGTCGAGCGGGCGCGGGCCGAGTCCGAGCGCGGTGAGCTGGTGCTCCGTGAGCGCAGGAGCGACGGGTCGGACGCGGGACCGCTGGTCCTGGAGCTGCGGGTCAACGGCGTCTTCGTGATGGACACCGAGGAGACCAGCACCGAGCGCGAGCTGGCGCGGGTCGCGCTGGCCTCGGTCCAGGACCCGCGGGCGGTCGTCGTCGGCGGCCTGGGGCTCGGCTTCACCGCGCACGAGGTGCTCGCCGACCCGCGCGTCAAGCACGTCGCCGTGGTGGAGATCGAGGAGGCCCTGGTCGGGTGGCTTCGCGACGGCACGGTGCCGCACGGGCCGGAGTACCTCGCCGACGAGCGGCTGACCGTGGTCATCGCCGACATCCGGCAGGCCGTCGCCGAGGCAGGCCGCGCGACCTACGACCTGATGCTGCTGGACGTGGACAACGGACCCGGGCACCTCGTGCACGAGCACAACGCCGCGGTCTACGGCGCTGGGTTCCTCCGCGACGTCGCCGGTGTGCTGAGGCCGGGCGGGGCCGTCGCGGTGTGGTCGGCGGACCGGGCACCGGCGTTGGCCGAGGCGCTCGCCGGTGTGTTCGGCACCGTCACGGCGCTGCCGCTCGAGGTGCGGCTGCAGGGCCGCGACGAGCACTACTGGCTCTACCTGGCGCACCGGGCGGACCCGCCGGTGGGTAGCCTGCCCTGTATGGACGGTTACCGCATCGAGCACGACAGCATGGGTGAGATCCAGGTCCCCGAGCACGCCCTGTGGAGGGCCCAGACGCAGCGAGCGGTCGAGAACTTCCCGATCAGCGGCAGCCCGCTGGAGGCCGAGCACGTCAAGGCGATCGCTCAGGTGAAGGCGGCCGCGGCGAAGGTCAACGCCGAGCTCGGGGTGATCAGCACTGAGCAGGCCGAGGCGATCCGCGCCGGCGCCGCGTCGATCATCGACGGCGACCACCTCGACCAGTTCCCGATCGACGTGTTCCAGACCGGCTCGGGCACGTCGTCGAACATGAACATGAACGAGGTGCTCGCCTCCCTCGCGCGGGTGGCCGGGGTCGACGTGCACCCCAACGACCACGTGAACGCGAGCCAGTCGAGCAACGACACGTTCCCGACCTCGATCCACGTCGCCGCCACCTCCGCGACCGTCCACCAGCTGGTGCCCGCCCTGGGCCACCTCGCGGGCTCGCTGGAGGCCAAGGCCGAGGAGTTCGCCGACACCGTCAAGTCCGGCCGCACGCACCTGATGGACGCCACCCCGGTGATGCTCGGCCAGGAGCTCGGCGGCTATGCCGCAGCGATGCGCTATGGCATCGAGCGGCTCGAGGCCGCCCTCCCCCGGGTCGCCGAGCTGCCGCTGGGGGGTACGGCGGTCGGCACCGGCATCAACACCCCGGCCGGCTTCGCAGCGAAGGTGATCGCCGAGCTGGCCGAGGCGACTGGACTGCCGTTCACCGAGGCGCGCAACCACTTCGAGGCCCAGGGCGCACGCGACGCGCTCGTCGAGCTCTCCGGTCAGCTCCGCACCATCGCGGTCGGCCTGACCAAGCTCTGCAACGACCTTCGCTGGATGTCCTCGGGCCCCCGCACGGGGCTCGCCGAGATCAACCTGCCGGACCTGCAGCCGGGCTCGAGCATCATGCCGGGCAAGGTCAACCCGGTGCTGCCCGAGGCGACGCTGATGGTGTGTGCGCAGGTGATCGGCAACGACACCTCGGTGACGGTCGCCGGTGCCTCGGGCAACTTCGAGCTCAACGTGATGATGCCGGTGCTGGCCCGCAACCTGCTGGAGTCCATCCGGCTGCTGTCGACGAGCACCCGGCTGCTGGCCGACCGCTGCGTCGACGGCATCACCGCCAACGTCGAGCGGATGCGGACCTACGCCGAGTCCTCGCCGTCGGTGGTCACACCTCTCAACAAGTACATCGGCTACGAGAACGCCGCGAAGGTGGCCAAGAAGGCGCTCG